>JBEAYO010000423.1:0-3709 GCA_041159285.1 Bacteroidota bacterium
TTCCACAAGCCGTGGCCGGAGAATGGATGGCGATAAAAATCTGGGAACGGGGCAAAAAGTCAGCCCGGGAAATCCCTCTCAGCCACGGCTTGTGGAACGTCTTGTCAGCTGGTGACTGGGATGGCGATGGCGACCTGGACCTGATGGCAGGCAACTGGGGCGAGAACAGTACCTGGCGTGCCAGCGAGGAACAACCCCTGGAATTGTATGTCAAGGATTTCGACCAGAACGGGGCAACCGACCCTGTGTTGGCCTACTACCGCAAGGGCGAGCCCTACACCTTTGCCTCCCGGGATGACCTGGTAGGCCAGATGCCAGATTTAAAGAAAAAGTATGTGCAGTACGGCGCCTTTGCGGGCAGCACTTTCCAGCAGGTGTTCCCCGATGCATTGCTGAAGGGGGCACAGTATAGCCGCGTGGAGCAGTTGAAGTCCTGCTACCTCGAGAACCAGGGCGGCGGCAATTTTGACCTGCGGCCCTTGCCGGCTGCAGTCCAGACTGGGCCGGTTCAGGCTCTCTTGCCCGGCGACTTTGACGGGGACGGTCGTCTGGACGTACTGGTGGCAGGCAACTGGCTGGGGGTACAGCCCTCCCTGGGGCGGCAGGATGCTTTGCAGGGAACCCTCTTGAGGGGGGATGGCAACGGGAACTTCGAAGCAGCAACAGCTTCGCAACACGGATTTTACGTACCCGGAGAAGTGCGCGACCTCAGGCTGGTGCGGGGTGCTGGAGGTGCTCAGTGGCTGTTGGTGGCGCGCAACAATGCGGAGATGCTGGCATTCAGCAAGCAGCAATGAGATAAATCCCTTACGGGGCGACGCCCCCTACCCTATCCGTTCAGAAAGCGGTCCAGGTCTTCCTTTTTAGAGAAAACTACGAGCAGGTCGCCGGTTTGTAGGACTGTATCCGGAGTGACCACGCCGATGGAGTCCTTGACGTCGCGGGTGACGCCGAGGATGTTCTTGCGGCGTTTCTTGCGGATGATGGTGATGATGTTCATGTTGTATTGGCGGCGGAAGTCCGTTTCCCCTACTGTTTTTCCCACCAGGCTTTCCGGCGCGGCAATTTCGTAGATGGAGTATTTTTCGGAAATTTCGAAGGAGTCCACGATTTGTTTGAGTTCCAGGCGTTTGGCCAGGCGGTAGGCTGCTTCTTCCTCGGGGTGGATGATTTCCTCCACGCCCATGGCTTCGAGCACGCTGTGGTGGAGGACAGAGATGGCTCGGCTGATGAGGCGCTTGGGGTTGTGCTGTTTGACCAGGGCGGTGGCGAGGATGGAGGATCCCTCGTTTTCGCCGATGGTGACGATGACGACGTCGGAGTCCTGGACGGGGAGGGATTTCATGGCTTCGGGGTTGGTGGAGTCGAGGCACATGGCCAGGGTGATTTGGTCTTTGAAGGCTTCTATTTTTTCAGGGCGGCGATCCACGCCGATGACTTCGTGGCCCATTTCTGTGAGTTTGATGCCGAGGGAGGCGCCGAAGTTGCCGAGTCCGATGATGATGAACTTCATGGTGTTTTTATTTTTTTAATCTATAGAGAGGCCCAACATTTGTAGCCTCTACCCCTTTACGTAATCGTCACGCTTTCAACGGGATATTTGTACAATTTGTGACTCCTGGCCTTTTTGACCAGGCCCAGCAGGATTGTCACTGCCCCGACGCGGCCGACGAACATCGTCAGGATGATGACCAGCTTGCTGCCAACAGAAAGCCCCGGGGTGATGCCCAGGGTAAGCCCCACTGTGCCAAAGGCCGAAAATACCTCAAAGGCGATTTTCTCCAGGGAGAAAACAGGGTCGAAATAAGTCACCGCCAGGGTGGCTATCCCCAGCATTATCAGCGACAGGGAGATGATGATGAAGGCCCGCATCAGCGACTCCTCCGCCACCTCCCGACGGGCAAACTCCACATGGTCGCGGCCTCGGGCGTAGTTGAAGATTCCGAGCGTCGCCACTGCGATGGTGCTCGTCTTGATGCCGCCTCCGGTGGACCCGGGGGAAGCGCCGATCCACATCAGCAGCATGGTGATGAGAATGCCCTCGCGCGAGAGCATGGCCAGATCAATGTTGTTGAAGCCGGCCGTGCGCGGTGTCACGCTGATGAAAAAAGCTGCCAGCCACTTGCCGATGCCCTCGTGCTCGCGCAGCACCCCCCGATATTCCGTGGCGAAAAAGACCAGCGTGCCGGCCACCAGCAAAAAGGCCGTGGTACGCAAAACGATGGTGCTGTTGAAATTGAGCACACGGGGAATGTAGCGGTATGACTCCTGATAAACCCACTGCCGGAAGCGCGCCTGCAGACGCGCCTTGAAGTAGCGGAACAGGTTGAAGGAAATGGCAAAGCCCAAACCACCGGCTATGATCAAAAAGGCGATGGTGGTGGTGAAAAGGTAATTATGCCGCAGCGTTTCGTCGTACAAGCCGCTGGCCTTCAACTGGAAACCAGCATTGTTGAAGGCTGATATGGCGTGAAACAGCGAAAAATAAACCCGCTCCCCAAGGCCGTCGAAATCGGAAGGCGAAAGGCTTAAAAACAATACGGACGCACCAGCCAGTTCTATGCTCAGCGTGAAAGCGACGATTTTTACGATGGTGGAAAACACGTTGCTGATGTGCTCCGCCCCGGTGAAGTCCTTGTATATCATCTGGTTGCGAAAGGATGTCTCCCCCCTGAAGAAGAGTCCGAAAAAGCTGGTGAAGGTCATGACGCCAAGGCCGCCAAGGGAGATGAGTACTAACAGGATGTTTTGTCCAAAGCGGGTGAAGTGGGTTCCCGTGTCCACCACGGTCAGCCCCGTGACGCAGACGGCACTGGTGCTGGTGAAGAGCGCGTCGATGAACGAGAGTCCACCCCTGGTGGCGATGGGCAGCATGAGGCCGAGGGTGCCGAGCAGGATGAGAATCATGAAGCTGAAGATGAACAGCAGCGGGGGATTGACCTTTAGTTTTTCCAGTGCCAGGCTTCGCTTGGATATTTGCACCAGGAAGATCAGGGAGACTGCCAGCTGCAGGTATTGCCTGACTCCCTCGCCAAAGGCATCCTGGTTTAAGCGTATGACCAAAACAGCGATGAGGATGGCGATTTCAAAGACTGACACCAGGCGCTCGCGATTTTTGTGGAAGACGAAATGCTCCAGGTACAGGCGAAGCAGGAGCAAAACCAGAAAGGAAATCAGGCAAAACAGATAGATGAAGTCATAAGCTGAAAGCCAGTCCTGGCGAATATTGCCGGCATCTATGAAAACGGCTGCAAACCCGATGATGGAGATCAGGAAGATCAATGCATCTATTGCTCGGCCGATCTTTTGAAGGGTTTGTCTGCTGCCGGGAATGATGGGCATTGCGAATTTTTTGATTGATGATGGCTGTCAGCGGTGCCGGTGCGCTGCGAATTCGTGCTTAGTCAATGCCGGGATTGATAGTTTTATGGCTGGGCCGCAGCAAATGTAGAAGTAGTTTTAATATTTATCAAGTGCCAGGGCTTTTTTGATTTGGTGCTTTTGGGGGGAGGGTTAAATTTGTGTTTAATATTCAACGGCGAGGCGCTTTCTCCTAAAAGGCGCGCGGGTCGAAGCCCCGCGCACCAAAAAATCTGAGCCTGCCTCAAAAGCCCCACCGGCGAAGACATCCTCTTTTGTAAAGGGCGCGGGGCGTAGCCCCACGCCCTAAAAATACCTTTCCCGCGGCGGTTGGGCTTCGCCCAACCGC
>JBEAYO010000424.1:0-3649 GCA_041159285.1 Bacteroidota bacterium
CTATCGGCACTGGCGGAACTAATTTCAACAGCGGGCCGGGTCTTTTGAGACAACCTCCTTTTCAATAGAGGGTGCCTCGCCAGCGGGCTTTTCGAGAAAGGCCCGAAGTGCACCGGCACCAGCGCCCATTCAAGGCAATCCCAATTGTCAGCATCATCTCCCAACGGCAGCGAATGTAACAAATAAGCAGGAAAACTTCGAAAAGAAAGGAAGGTCAGAAAGGCCTCCGGTCACGCAGCAATCCAAAATACACCATATGCTTGAAAACAAAAAAATTGTCATCATCGGCGGCACTACCGGCATTGGCCTGGCCGCTGCCACCCAATTCCTCCAGCTCGGCGCCCAGATCGTCGTCCTTGGCAAGGACGAAGCAAGCAGCAATGCCGCCCAGCGACAATTCGGCCCCGAAACCCCCGTACTTACCGGTGACGCCGCCCTGGAAAACACCACTGAAGCTGCTATCGCCATCTGTCTCCACCATTTCGGAACTTTCGACGGCCTCTACCACGTCGCCGGCGGAAGCGGCCGGCGCTTCGGCGACGGGCCGCTGCACGAACTCAGCCTCGCCGGCTGGGAGCAAACCCTCCAGCTGAACCTCACCTCCGCCATGCTTTCCAACAGGGCTGCGGTCCGGCATTTTCTAAAGGCCGGACACGGTGGCGCCATCGTCAACCTCAGCACGGCATTGGCCTACGCCCCCGCCCCCCAGCACTTCGCCACCCACGCCTATGCAGCGGCCAAGGCCGCCATCATCGGCTTCTCCCGCTCCATCGCCGCCTGCTATGCCGGAAACAACATCCGAATCAATGTCATCTCACCCGGCCTGGTGGACACGCCCATGGCCACCCGCGCCATTCAAAACGATTCGATCATGGCTTACGTCCGGCAAAGGCAACGCCTGGACGGCGGCAGGGCCGCCATGCCCGGCGACCTGGCCGGACTGGCAGCCCTGCTGCTGTCTGATGCCGGTGCTTTCATCACCGGACAAACGGTTGGAGTAGATGGAGGTTGGGAACTGGGATGCTGATGCCCTTGTTTCAAAGGCGCTCGGCCAGGACTTTTTCGCCGGCAGACACCTCCTCCGGGTTGTCGAAGAAGGAATTGAGGTAGTCCAGCATGTCGCGGCGGCCTGCCAGGCTGAGCAATTTAAATTTCCTGATCATGCGCTCCATGACGATTCGCTTGCCGGCAATGGCATGAGCCGTGGCGTGCAAGTCGTCGGTGTCTTCGCGCGGGCCGATGTACACGCGCTGGAACCTGGAGGTGAGGCCGTAGTCTGAGTCCGGCGCAAAATAAGGAGGATTGACCAGGGCAGAGAAGTCGAAGTCATAGGGCACGGCGATGAACTTGCCGTTTTTGACGAAGAGTTTCAGGTTTTTGCAGGTGCTCAGGCTCCAGTCGGTGTTGCCGATCATGTACTGGAAGACGGAGACCGTCTTGAGGTATTCGCGGTCGAAGCGCTCCGGCTCCGGGTTGAAGATGTTGTCGCCCTCCGTTTTTTCAGCGCCGATGCGGTCCCGCAACTGGGCGGCATCTTCAATCAGGAAGGCCCACTGCTCGCTGATGGCACCGCTTTCGGTGTCAATGTAATTGATTTGTACCAATTGCACGCGGAAGCTGTAATCTGTCACCGTGTTGTAGAGGCGGTAGGCCAGGTATTCGCGGTACAGCGCTTCCCTGGCGAGTTCGTGATTCTCGGAGCAGAAGGGGACCAGTTTGAGGTCGTCATAGGGAGCGAGCCCGGCGGCAGCCAGGTCCGATTTCTTAAAATTGAGCTTCAGGGGCGGCATCTCATCGCAGTGGATTCGGCGGTAAGCCCCGCGCATGCTGACCTTGACGTTCCAGACCTGCTTTTTTCCCTGCGCGTCGCGAAAGGCGATGCGACCTTTGCGGTTTTCCTCACTGCGGCGGTTCTGCTTGAAGTGATCAATACTGGTTTCCAGGGTGAGTTCGAGCACTTCCTGATGGTGGAGCACATCGAAAATGCTTTGACGCTGCTCAGGTTGACCATTTGCCCTCAGCAGGGCAGGGATGAGAAAAAGTGCGATGTGAAAGAATCGAAAAATGGGAACAGTTAGTTTCTTCATTTGAAACGTTCGTTTTATAGTCCCACGTAGTACCATTTTAAAGATTAAACAAAGTTAGTGTACTTAAGTTCATACTTGCAACAAGAGGGAAGGGGATAAAGCGAAGGCCAGCTGAGCCCCAAAATGAAAACATCAAAATAAAATTAAAAAATTGGCAAAAAAAAAAGAACATTATTCGATTATTGTTAAATTAAACGAATAATGTTCTTAGGTCGAAGGGCCCGTCTTGCCTTTTTCTTCGTGTAAAATTTACAAAAAGGCAATGGATTTAATATTTGCTTAACAAGGGTGGGTTGCGGCAATCAGGATTTCTTCAGCAGTTCCACCCGTCTGTTGTTGGCCTTTCCTGCCGGTGTGGAATTGGGAGAGATGGGCATGGTTTCGCCATATCCCTTGCTGGTGAGCCTGGCAGGGTCAATGCCGAGGGAGATGAGTTTTTCCCTGACGGCGTCTGCCCGCGCCTGGGACAGCTTCATGTTGGAGGCGTCATCCCCGTCGCTGTCGGTGTGGCCGCTCACCTCCAGTTTCAGTTCTGCGTGTTCCTTCATCATGTTGACGATGGAGTTGAGGGCACCCAGGCTTTCGGGCTTTAGGGTGGACTTGCCCGTGTCAAAGTTGATGCCCCTGGCGATGATTTTGCCCTCGGCAGTTAGTTGCTTGTAGGGGTTGGCGCCGCCCTGGGCAATCCTGACGTTCTTGACGAAGGCCTGGCTTTCGTATTCCTCACTGCCGGCATAGGCTTTGAATAAAAAGTTGCGGACTTTTCCGCTGCCGATGGGGGCGTTGAGCACTCGCTGGCTGTTGAGGTACACTTTAAGTGACTTTTCACTGATGGCGATGGAGGCGTGCACCCATTTGTCGCTGAGGTCTGCGTAAAGTTCTTCCGCCCCGGGCACTTTTTCCCCCGAGCTGTAGTTCCCCTGGAAATCTTTGAAGGAGACAGCGCCTCCCGAGGTGATGCGCAGTTCGCTGTAGAAGTCTCCCAGCAGGTTTTCAATGTCGCTGTTGTAATAGTAATCCTCGTCATTGGCAAAGCGGATGTCTATGTACTCGCCACCGGATGTGGTTCCGTCGTTCCAGGCGTCAACCCATGACTTGGAGTTGTGTCTCCACAGGAAGTCGAATTCCAGGGTGAGGCGGTCCGGATAGGCGAAGTTGTCTTTCTGCCGGGGCAGGGCGGCGGGAGATCCTTCCAGGAAGCCCAACACCATTTCGCCGCCGATTTTGGCGATTTCCACCCTTCCGGAATTCACAATCCAGTAGGAGGGTATTTCATCCGGGCTTTCGTCCAGGAAATTATCTTCAAAAAGAACGTTCTCTCCTGGGATAAAGTCGAATTTGGCATAGGCCTTTTCCGGCACTTGTGCGATGCCGATGGCCGGGAACAGGAGGGCTGCCAAGAGGGTAGCGCTGATTTTAAAGGCTGAATTTTTCATATCTGAGTTTTAAATAAATAAGTAAGAAATCCTTTTGTGAAAAGAAACCCCGCGGAGCCGGAAGCAAAAGGCCCTGCAATCTGTTCCGCCGGTGCTTATTGTTCCCTGGAGAGGGCGTTCGGCCCG
>JBEAYO010000425.1:0-3647 GCA_041159285.1 Bacteroidota bacterium
ACATAGGGCTTACTGAAAAAAGAATGCCTTCAAAATCACAGTGTTTTCGGCCGGTGCTGCTTACCTCCCGGAAAGGGCGCTCGGCGGGGCTGCGCCCCGCGCCCTTTTCACAAGGGGAGGCAGTTGCCCACAGGTTTTCATATAGAACCTTAAAATTCAATCAAACTGACAACGGAGGGTCGCAGGGGATGGTCGGCCCCGGCGACTCAGCAAGTCCGAATCAAGTGACTAAAACATTGGTTTACAGGATGAATAAATTCCAAACACGCTGTAAAGCAAGGGAGTGAGGCAACTGCCTCATTCGTAATAGCCGTATTTCTTGGGCATTTTCACGCCGTTGAGGACAATGGCCGGAGAGGTGAGCTTTTCCTCGAAGCCGCTATTCTTCATCTCCTGCAGGTCCTCTTTCTTCGTCTTTCCGGCGCGCACCACAAAGATGGAGACAGAAGTATGGGATTTCAGCAGATACGCGTCTGCCACCAACCCAATCGGAGGTGTATCAATGACGATATAGTCGAACTGTTTCTTCAGCATCTCCAGCAGCTCGCGCATGCGGTGGCCCATGAGCAGTTCCGCCGGGTTGGGAGGCGTGGGGCCTGCGCTCAACAGGAAGAGGTTGCTGTATTTCTCCACGGGCAACAGGATTTCCTCCAGTTTCTTTTCGCCGACCAGGAAGTTGGTGACGCCGGCGCTTGGATCTGAACCCAGGATGTACTGGGCCAGCTTGGGCTTTCTGAGATCCAGCTCGATCAGCACGGTTTTCTTGTTGGTGAGCGCCAGGACAGCACCCAGGTTGGCAGAGACGAAGGTCTTGCCGTCCCCGCTCATCTGAGAGGTTACCAGGATGACCTTCTCCTGCTTTTCAGCTGTGAGGAAATCCAGGCTGGTGCGGATTTGACGGAACATTTCGGCCACGGTGGAGCGGCTGTTGGCAGTCACCATCTTGCTGCGCTCATTCTTGGCCAGGGCAACCTCGCCGAGGTAGGGAAGCGATATGAGCGACTTCACATCATTGCGGGTATTGACCTTGTTATTGAGTTTGTCCATCAAAAATATCACTCCGGAGGGAAGGGCGAGCCCCAGGAAGATGGCAACGATCAGGATCTGGGTTTTCACCGGTGCGATGGGTCCGAAGGATACCGGTGCATCCAGGATGCGGGTGCTTTCAACGGTGGTCGCCAGGCCGATGGCGGTTTCCTCCCGCTTTTGGAGCATGTAGAGCACCAGTTCGTCCTTGACGCCGATCTTGCGCTTGATGTCGGTGAGTTGCTGGTCCACGAAGGGCAGCCTGCTGACTTTCTGCTGGATGGGAGCGGCCTGGGCGCGGAGGTCGGCCTCCTTTTTGTCCATGTCTGTCATCGCCAGGTTGGTGCCCTGCAGGATAGTGTTGCGCAGGTTGTTCAGCTTCACCTCGATTTGTTTGGCACCGGGGTGTTCCGGGGTGGCCGTCCTGAGCAAGTTCTCCCTTTCCGATATGATTTTGTTGTAGTCGGCGATGAAGGAGGTCAGGGAAATGCCGCCGAGGTCGCCAAAGCTGGGTACATACTGGTACCTGTTTTGGGCATCGCTGAGGAAGGCCTGCAGGTTGGTGAGAGTGGTTCTGACGCTCTTGATTTCAGCCACGCTTTCCTCCGTGGTGCTGAGCTTGTCGAGGTAGCGCTCGGCACTGGTTCCGACGTCAGTGGGCACCTCCGTGCTGGTTTTGATGGATGCCTGGCTGCTCTCCACCTGGAAGAGTTCCGAGCTGAGGTAGCTCAGGCGCTCGTCTATGAACTGCAGGGATCGCTGGGCAATGAGGTTTTTCTCCTCCTGGGCAATCACATTGTAAACTTCCACCAGCTTGTAAACGACGTCCTTGGCCTTTTGCGGCACATTGTCCTTCAGCGCCACCGAAAGCACGTTGGACTGCGCCTGTTTCTGGAAGGACAGCTTGCCACTGTAATTGGCGGCAATGCCGACTTTATCGGCCAGAAAGATCACGATTGGAACGTCCAGCTTCGGGTTGACCGCGTTCCGCTCCAAAATGAATGTAAATCCATTGTAGGGAAAGGGGACCCCGAAATTATAGACATCCGTTTCCACGTCTCCATCCATCACGGCGAATTTCTCCTCGCTGAGTTGCTTGATGGTGACTCCCACGTAAACGGCTGACTCGGCCGGGCTCACCTGTGCCAGTTTCACCGGAGACTTGTCGTAGAGCTCCCGGTTCATGAATCGTTCATTGGCCAGGTAGATAACGTGCAGGTCCAGGGAGTCCACCACCTTTTCCATCAGGCTGCGCGACTTGAGGACCTGGATCTGCCGGTCCATGCTGCCGCGGTTCCTGAAGGGGAGGCCCTGGATGATGGCCTCCTCCGGCAGGCTGCCGGAATTGCTTTTATCCTCTTCCACGATAATGGTTCCCGAGATGCTCCACTCCGGAGGGGTGGAGACGATTTTGTACCAGGCTCCGACGATGGCGAACAGGAGGCAGAGTACATACCAGTACCAGTAGCCCAACAGCTTGTTGACGAGATTCGAGCTTACCGGATCGTATTTAGCGCTCATGGTTAAAAATTTTCAATTGTTATTGCTGATTATTGAGTGTTTGGGTATTGCCGGATGCACAACGGTTGATAGCGCCGACAGCTGCCTTGAGGGAAGCCTGGCGAATCGTTGAGCGTTCATCTGCCGTTGTCAGTGGCCCTGCAGACAGGGCGTCCGAAGGGAATCTTGAAGGTCGCAGCGGGCTTCCCGGTGTCTTTGCGAGGGAAGACCACCCTGCGGAGGATATGATGATTGAAATTTCAAAGTTCTGGAGACTGCTTCAAAGCCCTTGCGGCTGGTTCCTCCGGTGCCGCAAGGCTTCCGGAAAGGGCGCGGGGCTGCACCCCGCGCCCTTTTAAAAGAGGGGCACTGCGCCCAGGGGACTTTTTACACAACCCTTTTCGGGGAACAACTCGGCTCCGACAGAACAAATTGTCGGGGCTTTTGAGACACCCCCTTTTTGCGGCAGGACGGACGCCACGTCCTTTCAGACAGGCTGGTTTTTTATCGGTTGAGCAAACTGGAAATAGAGAAAATCACAGTAGTAATTGAAATGACAAAGCTGGAAATCATCATGATCCTGCTCAGCGGATCCTGCACTGCCATTCTCTTTTGCTCCAATGGTTTCACATAGACAATGTCATTCTGCGCCAGGTAAAAGTAACTGGACTCAAAAGCACGCTCTGAAGACAGGTCCACCTTGCCGAATTCCCGCACCTTGTCGAACTCCCGGATAATCATGATGTTCTGGCGGTCTGCCATCAATGTCAGGTCCCCGGCCATGGCTATGGCTTCCAATACGGTGAAGTACTCGTCGGAAAAGGTGTAGATGCCGGGGCGGCTGACCTCGCCGATGACGCTGACGTGCATGTTCAGGAAGCGGACTTCCACAATGGGGTCCCGCAGGTACTTAAGCAGCTGGTTTTGGATGTGCGTCTTGGCCTCCTCCCGGGTCAGCCCCTTGAGCTGTATCTTTCCCAATACCGGGAACTCAATGTTGCCGTCCTTGTCCACCAGGTAGCCCTGGCCGAGCATGGAGCCGTCCTCGCCCGAAGGACGCACCGGGTTGTTGAACAGCCTGGCTGTCGCAGAATCAAAAGTGGAGACCGTGACGGCGAGGA
>JBEAYO010000426.1:0-3638 GCA_041159285.1 Bacteroidota bacterium
CCGCCGGCGCGGGGAAGGGGTTTTTAGGGCGCAGGGCGCAGCCCCGCGCCCTTTCCGGGAGGCCAGCGGCATATGCAAGGGGGTGGCTGAACAGTTACCAGGATTTAAAAGCTTATGGCAAACAAGAAAAAGTACTACGTCGTTTGGAAAGGCGCCAAGCCAGGCATTTATGAGACCTGGGACCAGTGCCAGCTACAAATCAAAGGCTTTCCCGGTGCAGCATACAAAAGCTTCGAGAGCCGCCAGGAAGCAGAAGCCGCTTACAGGTCCGGCCATGCCGCCCCAGCTGCCAGTCCAAAGGCTGGCCCCCCTAAAGCAGCCGCCAAGCCCTCCAGGTCCCAGATCGTCTTCGACAGCATCAGCGTGGATGCAGCCTGCAGCGGCAACCCCGGCGTCATGGAATACCAGGGCGTGGACACCCGGACCGGCGAGCGCATCTTCCACCAGAAATTCGATCTCGGCACCAATAACATCGGCGAATTCCTCGCCATCGTCCACGCCTTGGCCATGCTGGAAAAACAGGGAAAAAACACCCCCGTTTACACGGATTCCCGCAATGCCCTGCTCTGGGTGAAAAACAAGCAATGCAAGACCACGCTGCCCCGCAAGGGCAGCACCGAAAAGCTGTTCCAGATGATTGAACGGGCAGAGAACTGGCTGAAGACCCACCGATGGAGCAATCCCTTGCTCAAATGGGAAACATCCGCCTGGGGGGAAATCCCGGCTGACTTCGGCAGGAAATAAAGGTCTCCCTGCTTTGCATCAAGGTAAAAAAGAAAACCACTGAATCAGATCTGTTCAGCGGGATTGTCAAAATGCTCAGAACTCAGGTTTAAAACGAAATGGATTTTTTCAAAAACATATTCGGAAGCCGGCAGCGGCCCTCAGGCCCTCCCGTTAGTTTTGGCCGGTATTCCGAGAGCCTCAGAATCCAGGAGAAGGAACATGTCCTGGAGCAATCTGCCCGGGAATTTGAAAACAACCAGCCGTTTCAGGCCCTGGACCTCTTTTTCCAATACCTGAGCGATGATGCGCGGCAAAATGTGAAAACCTGGAGCGAGGGGCCCGAAAAATTCTGCTTTGAACTCTTCCAGGGATCCAAAAAAGTCAGCGGCTATGCCGACAGCCGCAAGCTGCTGGCCTCGGCCAGGATTGCCCACGCCAAAGCGCTCAGCCCGGGCTTCATGCAGCGCTTGCTGGAAGAAAACTTCAACCTCAATTTCAGCCGCTTCGCCCTCACGCCCGGCAACGACATCGTCATCCTCTTCGACACCTACCTGGCCGATGCCTCCCCCTACAAACTCTACAGTGCCCTGAAGGAGCTTGCCACCCATGCCGACAAGCACGACGACCTGCTGCTGGACGAGTTTGAGGACCTGGAGCCAGTGGATTTCTTCATGCACCGGGAGTTGCCGGCTGCCGAAAAAGAGCTGAAGTACAATTACATCGTCCGGGAAATTGCCGCTGTATTTCAGGAGATAGACCAGGGAAGGCTCCATGCCGACCAATACCCGTTGGCAGGGATTTACCTGCTGCTGAACCTTTGCTACAAGCTCGATTACCTCATCCGCCCGGAGGGGTATCTGATGGAAGCCCTGGAGCGGATCCATCGCATTGCCTTTGAGGAAGACCAGAGCAATGCCGCTCGAAAGGCCCTGCTTTTGCGCAAGGAGTTTCAGAAAATACTGGACCGTCCCAGGGAGAAATTCTTCCGGGAACTTTACGAGGGCAACGCCACGTTTGGCATCACGGAGGCGGCAGGTCACGACAAGGTGGCCCTGGTCATTGAGCAGGAGCTGCCCAACATGAAATGGTACCAGGAGCACGGGCACGACCGCGTCGCGCTGTCAATTCCAGGCTTCATCATCGGGAACTGCCTTTTCAACCTGGCATTGCCGCTGCCGGACCGGGAATTGTTCCATCTGTTGATGCAGGTGCTGGAGTCCGGTTATTTTTGCGACATGGGATTTGAACCTTTTGTGAAAAACGGCATTCCTGATAAGAAAGCCGTCCGGCGAGAGCTGCGCGAGATGGCCGGCCGGCACCGCTCCTCATTTCCGGGCTTTGATCCCGACCCCGGCCTGCTGGATTACAGCTCCTTGCCGGCGTTTGCCGCATCCTTCCTTTGGATGGTGAAAGACCTGGACATGGGCTGAGGATAAATCGGGCTTTTTAAGGCTGGATAGTGCTGCTAAAAATCACAACTGCCATGGAAACAAAGAAGGCCATTTTTGAAATACTCGGACAACTAACGGATCCTGAGATTCCGGTGCTGACCTTGACGGACCTCGGGGTGCTGCGGGATGTCGCTTTGCTCGACAACGGCCAGGTGGAGGTTCAAATCACGCCTACCTACACAGGCTGCCCTGCCATGGACACCATTGCCGTCAACATAAGGGAAATTCTGCACGAGAACGGCTACCAGGACGTGGTCGTCCGCACGGTGTTGAGTCCTGCCTGGACCACTGACTGGCTGTCAGAGGAAGGCAAGCAGAAGCTGAAGGCTTACGGGATTGCGCCGCCCGTGGGCAGTGCCGACAAGAATGCCCTGCTCGGCCGGGCACCCAGTGTGCAGTGCCCGCAGTGCGATTCGCTGAACACCAGGCTGATCAGCCAGTTTGGCTCCACGGCCTGCAAGGCGCTGTACCGTTGCGAGGATTGCCTGGAGCCCTTTGATTACTTCAAATGCCATTAGGCTTCTGCCTGGAGCCCTTCTTTAGAGCCAGGACGAGAGTTTGCTTTTGTTTCAGCCCGTGAACTTATAGCCAACCCCGCGGATCGAGTGAAAAAAGACGGGGTTGCGTGGGTCCTCCTCAAAGTATTTTCGGAAAGAAAGGATGAAGTTGTCGATGGTGCGGGTAGAGGGATATACATCGTACCCCCAGACATACTGCAGGATTTGATTCCTGGAAACCACTTCATTTTTTCGGTCCACCAGCAATTTCAGCAGCATCGTTTCCTTGCGGGTCATCACAAAACGGCCCTGGTTGCCTTCCGCCTCAAAGGTCCGGAAATTGACGCTGTTCTTTCCAAAGTTGTAAACCTCCGGTGTGTTTTCAGGCGACTTGTTCGACCTTCTGATCAGGTTGTTGATGCGCAGCAGCAACTCCTCAAGGTGAAAGGGTTTGGTGAGATAATCATCGGCGCCTTTCTTCAGGCCCACTATCCGGTCAGGCGCAGCGTCCTTGGCCGTCAGAAAAATGATGGGCACCTCCAGGTTGGTCAGGCGGATCTGTTCGCAAATTTCAAGGCCGTTGATTTCCGGCAGCATGATGTCGAGCAGCACCAGGTCGAAGTGCTGTTCCTGAAAGAACTTCAGGGCATCCCGCCCGTTTGAAGTTGCCACCACCTCGTGCTCCTCCAGTTCCAGGTTCAGCTTCACGATGTCCCGGATGTTTTCTTCATCTTCAACGAAAAGAATCCTCATGTCGTCGATTTTTTTCTTTCTGATCGGTGCGTTGAGCCTGCTCCAAAAGACACGGCCATCTGTTCCGCCGGTGCCGATTGTCACCCGGAAAGGTGCCTCACCAAGGGGTCTTTTGCGACAGCCTATTCCTTTGCCACCGGAATTTCTATTCTGAAAACAGTGCCGCGGGGCTGGTTGTTCAAAACCTGGATATTGCCGCCATGCGCCTTCA
>JBEAYO010000427.1:0-3628 GCA_041159285.1 Bacteroidota bacterium
GTGCCGCTCTTGTTTTTTCTGCCGTCCACGCGGATGTAATAGCTGGCACCCACCACCAGGTTGGAGGCGTATGTTTCGGCGATGTTGTATCCCTGGGCATCGGACATGCAGGCGATGGGGCTGAGTGTAGCATCGCAGCTGCCCTTGTACAGCGCGAATTGAGGGCCCTGGAGGGTTCCTCCCGGCTTCTTCTCCACAGCGCCGATGACGCTGATGTTGACAGCGGTGGCCACGGCCGTGAACCTGAACCAGACGTCCTGGTCCGCATCCAGCTGTTTCAAAAAAGGCGGGAAGCAGGCTGGGGCATCCAGTCCGGAGGCGGTGGCACCCACGTTGCTGTAGGCGCCAGCCTGGCTGCACCACTCCCTGGGGTCCTTGATCACTGTTGCCTTCCTGCAGTGGTCGTTGCCGGGAACCGCCCATACATCCGCTGCCTGCAGCATGGACAGGACCAGCAACATCAGCCTTTTATTTTGTAGTATTTTGCTATATTTCCGCCTCAAAAAAAACATTGGACATGAAAAACCTTTTCGTATTTGCATTGCTCCTGCCTGGACTTCAGGCCGGCACCCAGACACCGGGCGAGGACAACTCGCTCCATGGCAGGGCAGTGGAACTGGCCCACAAATTTATCATAGCCGATGGTCATGTGGATCTTCCATCCCGGCTTTATGTTAAAAACTTCCGGCTGACCAAAGAGTTTACCGGCATACCCATCGAATCAAAAAATGGCGACTTTGATTATGTCAGGGCTCGCGCCGGCGGGCTGGACGCCCCCTTCATGTCCATCTACGTCCCCTCCTCCATGCAGCTGGATGGCGACCCCAAGGCATACGCTGATTCGCTGATCAACATGATACACCACATCATAGCGGCGCATCCGGACAAATTCGCCAAAGGAGAATCGCCTGATGAAATAGAGGCCAATTTTAAAAAGGGCCTGATCTCCCTGCCCCTGGGCATGGAAAACGGCGCGCCAATCCGGGAAATTGCCGACCTGGCCTATTTCTTCAAAAGGGGCGTCCGCTACATCACCCTCACCCATGCCACCGACAACCAAATCTGCGACTCCTCCTACGACACCAGCCGCACCTGGAACGGGCTGAGTGCCTTCGGAAGGACCGTGGTGGAAGAGATGAACCGCCAGGGTATCATGATTGACATCTCCCATGTTACCGATGCCGCTTTTTACCAGGTCATCGGCCTCACCAAGGCCCCGTTGATCGCCTCCCATTCCTCCTGCCGCAAGTTCACGCCCGACTTCCAGCGGAACATGAGCGATGACATGATCAAGACCCTGGGCAAAAACGGCGGCATCATCATGATCAACTTCGGCTCCGATTTCCTGGACAGCCGCGTGACGAAAATGCGGGAGCAAGTGCGAGAGAAATGGATGAATGCCCTGGCAGAGAAGGATTTGCAGGAAGGCGACCCCGGGGCGGCCCCTATCGTGGCTGCCTTCAAACAGGAATACCATACCCAGCTGTTCTCCGACGTGGAGATGGTGGCCGACCACATCGACCACGCCGTGAAACTGGCCGGGGTGGACCACGTGGGACTCGGCTCCGATTTCGATGGCGTGGGAGATTCCCTGCCCCTCGGGCTAAAGGATGTCTCTGCCTTCCCGAACCTGATCGAGGTACTGCTGCGCCGCGGGTACTCCGAGCAGGACATAGAGAAAATATGCTGGAATAACCTGGCCAGGGTCTGGCGCGAGGTAGAGCGCGTTGCCGCGGAAATGCGCTAACAGCTTTTAAAGGCAAAAGCAATTAAAATCCATTCGATGCTGCTTGCCTTCCGGAAAGGGCGCGGGGCTGCGCCCAGCGCCCTAAAACCCCCTTTCCGAGAGGTAAACAGCATCTGCAAGGGGTGCTAAACAGTCATATTTTATTTGTTTTTAAAGCAGCCTATCTATAATAAAATACCAAAAAAGCATTGACATGAAAAAAATGCAGTTCATCAGCGCCCTCTGCTTGCTGTTCCTGGGATCAGCCCTTCAGGCCCAGCAGCCGGCAAACATCGAAACGCAGCTGTTCAACCTGCCGGACGTGGTTTTCAAAAGAATAGAAACCCCGGAGGGCTTCCATTCCGCCTGGGAACTAAAGATCCGACAGCCACTCGACCATAAGAACCCCGGGGCCGGGTACTTCTATCAGCGGGCCTTCCTGTCCCACATGGACTTCTCGCGGCCGCTCGTGCTGTGCACCGAAGGTTATCAAAGGCCCCGCAACCGGATTTATGAACTGACGGAATTGCTCTCGGCCAATCAGATTGACGTGGAGCACCGCTACTTCGGGGAGAGCGTTCCGGACAGCCTGGACTACCGCTACCTCACCCTGGAGCAGGTGGCCGCGGACCTGCACCACATCAATCAGCTGTTCCGCCAAATATACGGGAGCAAATGGCTGAGCACCGGCATCAGCAAGGGTGGGCAGACGACCATCTACTACCGCTACTTCTATCCGGAGGATGTGGACGTCAGCGTTCCATACGTGGCGCCGCTCAACCTGGCACTCGAGGAAAAGCGCATCTATGATTTCCTGGATACGGTCGGCACGGATGAATGCCGGCAGCGGCTCTACCAAACGCAGGTCCGGCTGCTGAAAAACAGGAAGGAGGTGCTGTCAAAACTCCACTGGTTTAATCATGGCGCCGGGCTGAAGTTCACTTACCTGAGCCAGGAGCAGGCCTTTGAATACGCTGTGCTGGAATACCCCTTTTCCTTCTGGCAATGGGGGCATTCCTGCGAATCGGTACCAGACGGCAAGGCGCCGCTCGACTCGGTGATCCATCACTTGCTCAAGGTGTCGGGCCTGGATTTCTTCTCGGACGAGAGCATGAAGAACTATGCCTCGCATTACTACCAGGCGGGCGCGGAGATGGGGTACTATGGCTATAACACTGCGCCTTTCAAGGGGCTGCTGAAGGCGCTTCCCGAGCAGCCCAGTCCATCTGCTGTTTTCATGCCGGACAAGATGCCGGTGAGCTTTGACGGGGAGCTGCCGCGTCGCGTGCACGACTGGCTGCAGGCCAAGGGCAATCATTTCATTTACATCAACGGGAATTCCGACACCTGGTCGGCCACGGCGGTGAGGCCTTCGGGAAACACCAACGCCGTATTCTTTTTCCTACCGGATACGGATCACGCCAAGGCCAGGATCAAGAACATGTCGGCAGCTGACCGGCAGCAGCTGGTCACCACTTTGGAAGACTGGCTGGGCATGGAGATTGAATGAGGGAGGAAGGAGGCTCAAAAGAGCCGGCAATTCATTTTGCTGATGGCACTTTCCTCCAGGAAAGGGCAGAGGCTGTCTCAAAAGACTCAGCAAGCTTTTAAAATTCGTTCCGTCAGTGCCTATGTTCCCCGCAAAGGGCATTCGGCCGGCCTGTGGCCGGCCGAATGCCCTAACATCCCCTTCTGCCGCGGGGAAGGGGTTTTCAGGACGGCGACGGAAATAATTACAAAAGAGCGCAATAGCTATTTGGCTTTCTCTCAATTTACCTTGAATATTTTCACCACCCTCGAGGCACCGGCGTGAGTGACCTTCAGCCAGTACATCCCCTCCGGGAAACCGGTCATGTCCATTTCGTAGCGCAGCTGACCGGCAGCTGATGTGGTTGACAAAGG
>JBEAYO010000428.1:0-3614 GCA_041159285.1 Bacteroidota bacterium
TCGGCTATACCCCCTACAACGTGGGAAAATTGAAAAACAGCGGCTTTGAGCTCAGTCTCTCCGCTGATGTACTTAAAAAAACAGGGTTTTCCTGGCGCACGCGGCTGAACTGCTTCACGGCCGTCACGGAGGTGGCCCGCTTTTCACGGACGGAACAGCGACAGGAGCTTTGGGTGTACGGTGATTTCGTCGCCGCCTCCGGCGTCCCTGTCCGCCTGCTGCTGGAAGAAGGCCGGCCGCTGGGGCAGTTCTTCGGGGCTGTTTTCGAAAGGGTGGGTGCCAACGGAATTCCCGTGCTCAAGAACCTCGACAACGACGGGGTGACGGACCCGTACACGGATGCCAAGGTCATCGGCAGTGCCATCCCGCGGCTCAGCTTTGGCTGGCAGCACCAACTGGCCCTGGGCAGGCTCGACCTCGTGCTGAATTGGCGGGGCGCCCTGGGCCATGGGCTGGCCAACGACTACCGGCAGTCCAGGGAGCACATCGGCTTTACCTCCTTGAATTTCATTGCCACCAAATATTTCATCCCCGGCCAGGTCGGCAGCGGCGGGTTCAGCGACCGCTACCTGGAAAGGGCTTCTTTCCTCAAACTGGACTACGGCGAGCTCGGTTACCGTCTGCCCTGGAAAAACGGCGCCTGCCGGCTGTATGTGGCTGCGCGCCAGCTGCTGACGCTCTCCGGCTACCAGGGCTCCGACCCGGAGCCTCGGCTGGAGCAGCCTGGACAACCGCTGAGCCCGGGTATGGACGGGGGGAATACTTATTACCGGAGCGTGGGTTTTGTGGCAGGAGCCAGCCTTGAACTGTAAGTAACATCTCAGTAATCCCCTTCCTCCAGCGGGCCCTTGCCCTTTTTCTTCTGCTGATGCAGGCGGTAGGAGAAGGTCAGGTTGAGCTGCCGGCGACGCCACTGGAAGTCCGTAAAGGTGTAGAACGTCTCCCCTTCCGCAATGGATTTATATCGCCGCGAATTGAACACATCGCTGACATTAAGCGTCAGGGTGCCATTCCCTTTGAGGACATCCTGGCTCAGGGCGAGATCGAGGAAGTAGATCGGCTTGCGGGTACCCTGCGGGATGCGCTGCCGGGCCTCGTAGTTGGTGCGCAGCTGGAGGTCCGTGTTTTTGCGGATGGTGAATCTGGAGGTCAGCCTGGCAAACCAGCTGTAGGTGTCCCGGCTGAAGGAGGTGCCCAGGTTGCCACCGTCGGTGATGGCGCGGAAGAAATTGAAGTTGCCGTCGAGTTTCCACCAGTTGGCCGGGTTCCAGGCCGCCGTGAATTCCAGGCCGTAGGCGTTTTCATTGCTCAGGTTTTCAGGCCGGGTGACGGCATTGCCCTCCGCGTCCACGCGGCGGATCCGCTCTATTTTTCCGGTGGTGTAGCGGTAGTAAAGAGAGGAAGTCACGGAGCCCTCCCCGAAGTATTTGATATGGCCGAATTCAAAGGCATTGGTGAACTCAGGCTCCAGGTCGGGGTTGCCGCCCCAGTAGTTGCGGTCGTCGGAATAAGTGACAAATGGGCTGAGGTCGTAGTACTGGGGACGGCGCACGCGGCGGCTGTAGCTCACCTGCATGGCGTTCTCGCGCGGCAGGTCATAGGTAAAGTGGGCACTGGGAAACAGATTGGCGTAGTCCCTCGGATTGATCTCGCCGGTTTCCCTCAGCTCGGTGGTGACGTCGGTCAGTTCGGCCCGCAGCCCGAACTGGTAGGAGAAGCGCCCGGTCTTGTTGCCGGCGCTGCCATAGACTGCATGGATGTTTTCGTCGTAAATGAAGCGGTTGTCAAGGCCCGGCAAGGACTCCCACGTGCCGTTGACGAGCTGCGTGACGCGGAAGTCGTTGTCCATGTCGCGGAAGGAACTGCGCAAGCCGAACTCTACTTTGCCTTCTTTGGAAAAAGGCCGGACGTAATCCGCCTGCAGCAGGTACTGGCGCTCGGTTTCGTAGTTGTAGGAGTTTTGCAGCAGGTCGGCCGCACCGCTGGAGGTGCCGTCGGGCAGGTAGTATTTTTCAGTAAAATCCTGGTCGCTGTCCTCCCAGTAGTCGATCACGCGCAGCTCAGCGATGAGCTCGTGTCCCTCGCGGCTGAATTTTTTCTTGTAGTTCAGCGACAACTCGGAATTGGGTTCCGTTTCCTTTTCGTCCTGGCGCCGGGTGCTGATGGAGGTGAGGGTATTTTCATTGAAAAGATAATCTTCGTAGCGGATGTCCATGATGCGGATGCCGTCGCTGCGGCGCCAGGACCAGGCGGCGGTGAGGATGTTGGAGGGGTTGATGAAGAAGTCGAGGCCGCCGCGGATGTTTTGGTTGATTCCCTCGTTGTCGCGGGTGTTGGTTTGCCGGTAGATGAAGGTCGTGTCGCCGGCGAAGGAGCGCTGGAAGACAGCGCCGTCGCCGGGTGAGCGGCGGTAGGAGACGCCGTAGTTGACGAAGAAGTTGAGTCGCTCATGGCGGTAATTCAAGTTGGCGGCGACGCCGTAGTTGGCGGGATTGCCAGTGATGAGGTCGAAGGAACCGTTGAGGCCGTTTTTCCTTTCTTTTTTCAAAATGATGTTGATGATGCCGCCCACGCCTTCGGCTTCGTAACGGGCACCGGGGTTGGTGATGATCTCGACGCGCTCCACGAGGTTGCCCTGGAGCTGTTGCAGGCCGGAGGAGCCGTTCATGCTGACCAGCCCGGAGGGCTTTCCGTCCACCAGGATGCGGACGTTGCCGCTGCCGCGGAGGCTGACGTTGCCCTCGACGTCCACCTGGATGGAGGGGATGTTGGAGAGCAGTTCAGCGGCGCTGCCGCCGGCATTGGCAAGGTCTTTCCCGACGTTGAAGACGCGCTTGTCCAGGGAAAGCTGCATGGTGCTCTTTTCGGCCTGTACGACCACCTCGTCGAGTATCTCTGCAGCCTGTTTCAGGGCGATGGTGCCGAGGTCGAGAGTGGTTTGGCTGCCAAGGGTGATGTCGTCAATGGTTTTCACCTCGTAGGACAGGAATTCCACGCGGGCGAAGTAGCGGCCTGCGCGGGTTGTCAGCAGGAAGATGCCGCTTTCCTCGCTGCTGGTGCCGTCAGCAAGGGTGCTGTCGGGCATTGCGTAGAGGCTGATGGTGGCGTACGGGAGGGGTTCCCCGCTGGCGGCGTCGGTGATTTTTCCGCGCAGGGTCTGAGACAGCAGCAAGCTGCTGCAAAGCAGGAACGGGAGCGTAAGGATGATTCTCATCGTCTGGGATGTAGTCGAACAGGCAGAGGATGTCATGTCGTTTTGCGGTGTTCAAAAAAGCTGGCTTTCTTCTCCTGTTGCAGTTCTGATGTTGTAAAAATAGGGACTTTTTGGATAAGTCCTCTGATAAATGCCGGGAGGTGTGCATTTAAGCTGCCGCCGGGGAATCGGGCCCTCGTTGCAAGGCAAAGGGCAAGCAGGCGTCAAAGCAGTGAAGGGGGAGGTATTCAGCTGGGTACCATTGCGCGTTGCTAAAAAAATTGAGGGTTGTGTCAAGCGTCCAAGCAAATTATTGCGCCGGTGCTGCCCAGCCGTCGCAACAAGCCTAATCCCTCCCGTGCACCACCTAAAAGTAATCCTCGACTTCCCGCTCAGTCAGGCCGAATGACAACAGCCCGGC
>JBEAYO010000429.1:0-3600 GCA_041159285.1 Bacteroidota bacterium
TAAAATGCAAAAGTGATTTTGTCCGATTTTAATCCTTGTGAAATTTGCCCGGAACCCTCATCATAATAATGACAACGCACAAAAACAACATGCAGCGAAAAAGCCTGACAGCAGCCAATCACAAAAAAGCAGCCCCGGTTCATACAATAAAACAGCGGGCATGCACCGTTAACAAGGAGGAAAAAAGTAAAACGCCGCGATGGCGGCAAAGGTGGGAACTAAAACCAACGCATAATTGTATTCCTTACAAATGAAAACACTTAGCTACCACATCATCCGGGCCTTTGAACCGACAGCTGGCGACAGCCACAAAGGGCCTTCCCCTAAAGCCAAAGGCATTTTCAAAAAAAGACAATGGGTGTTCTCATAGTGTGTGGTTTTCCTCCCTGCCGTCTTCGGGCGGTGGGGAGGGTTTTTTAAACCTTCACCTGAGCCAAAATATTGGGTGTTCAAATAGTGTGTGGGACTACCCCGAAACCCGCAAGGGCAGTAGGGGTAGTTTTTTTTTACCAAAGCGAAACCCGCAGCCAGTGCAGCCGCACAGGCATAAGCTTAGGGCATGATTAAAATTTTTTCTCCACGAAAACCAATACCTCCTTCGCAGGCTGCGGAACCCTCCTGCACTATTGAGTTTCAGATCGAAAAATTTAAAGCCCGCGCTTATACTGCGATATGATATTCCCGAAGCGCATCATTCAACGACACCTTCTTGTCAGTGGACTCACTTCGTTTGCCAATGATCAAGGCACAAGCCACCTGATAGGTTCCGGCGGGAAAAGCCTTCGGATAAGTGCCCGGAATCACCACCGAGCGGGCAGGCACCCGCCCCTTGTGCACCAGCGGCTCCGGCCCGGTGACATCAATGATGTGCGTGGACTGGGTGAGCACGACGTTCGCTCCCAGCACCGCCTCCCGCTCCACTCTGACCCCCTCTACCACGATGCAGCGGGAACCGATGAAGCAATCATCCTCGATGATTGTCGGGGCAGCCTGGGGTGGCTCCAGCACCCCCCCGATGCCCACGCCGCCGCTCAAATGAACATTCCGGCCAATCTGGGCGCAGGAACCAACCGTCGCCCAGGTATCCACCATGGTGCCACTTCCCACCCAGGCGCCGATGTTGACGTAGCTGGGCATCAGGATCACGCCGCTCTCCAGGAAGGAGCCGTATCTGGCGATAGCGTGGGGCACGACCCGCACTCCCTGGGCCGCGTAGTTTTTCTTCAGCGGGATTTTGTCGTGGAATTCAAAGGGAGGCAGTTCGAAGGTCTCCATGCGCTGTATCGGGAAATACAGGATGACAGCCTTTTTTACCCAATCGTTGACCTTCCAGTTGCCATTTCCGTCCGGCTCGGCCACGCGCAATCCCCCTGAGTCCAACAATTTGATTACGCTTCGGATGGAGGACTGAATTTCTTCGCTGGCCAGGAGACTGCGGTCATTCCAAGCCTGGTTGATGATAGTTTCCAGTGATGACATGGTGGTGTGATGTTTATCAGACTTAATGAGATGGAGCGTTGGGCGGAGCAACAAGCATGCCCGGGGTGCTACCCGGGTAGTCGCAGTGCTCGGCACCGGCGCGCAGGTCAAGCGAGTTCAGTAAAGCAGTTCTTCAGGCTTGATTTGGTCATCCTGAACGGGGTAGGCCGTAGGGTAGTCACTCTTGAGGAGGTAGAGCATTCGGAGTGCGTCCCTTTTCGACTGGAAGGCTCCGGCGCGCACTTTGTAGTAGGGTTTTGCATGCACCCAATCTGCCGGAATCGTGGCATAGAGCGAGGAGAACTGCAGCAGCGCCTCTTCCATGCGCTGGCGGTCGGTGGTGGCGAGAATTTGAATTCGCCAGCCTTTCAGGGTAGGGGTAGCCTTGTTGAGTTCTGTAAAGCGCGCCATAAGGGTGGCCACACCCGGTTCCGGTTTTTCCTGGATCGAGCTTTGGGCGGTAGCTGTGTTGAGGGCATGCCCCAGCAGGCAGATGACGAGCAATAGATTTTTCATGCCTTTTCAATTTTTGCTTTTGGCCAGGAGCGCAAGGCTAGCCGAGGTGCCAATCCTGTTGGCGCCAGCGGCAATCAGCTGTTCGGCAGTATGGCGGTCCCTGATGCCGCCGGAGGCCTTGATTTTGATTGATGCCGGCAATTGTTGCCGCAGCAGCTGAACGACCTCGACGCTGGCACCCGGCCCGTTGAAACCAGTGGATGTTTTTACAAAATCAGCCTTGGCCTCCGTCACGAGGCTGCAGATTTTTATGATTTCATCTTTGCTCAGCAGGCCCGTTTCCAGGATCACCTTGACGATTTTCCCCCGGATGTGGCAGACTGTGGTGAGCGACTCAATCTCATTGCGAAGGTAATTCCAATTTGCGTTTTTTACTGCACACAAATTGATGACTGCATCCATTTCATCTGCCCCCTCGTCAATTGCACGCTTGATTTCCTCCACCTTGGCGGGGGTGGCGGCATACCCCAGCGGGTAGCCGATGACAGTTGAGACTTTCACATCGTGCTTTTCCAGCAAGCTGGCTGCGTCCTTCACATAATAGGGCGGGACGCAGACCGCAGCGAAATTGTGGTTGATTGCTTCAGCGCACAGCTCCTTGATTTGGGAGCCGGTACAATCAGGTTTCAGGAGTGTATGGTCAATGAGCCGTTCTAATTTCATATTCCTCAATCTCTAGTTTTTAGGTTGTTTTGGTAGCAGTTAAAAATCACCTGGAAGGGAACGATGTCCGCATCATTCACCCGGCAGCTTGCAGTTGGAAGCTCCGTTCGCCGGCAGCTACAACAGCTGCCAGATCGGGGTTTGGATTCCAGTGCAATGCGCAGGCCCACGACATTTGCCCTTTCAAGTGTGACCAGCCAGGGCCGGTCTTCAATCATCGATGCCAGACGCAACGCTACAATGTCCTTTCAGTCTCGCGCAAATGCTGGTTTCTCTGCACTCCTCAGCGAGGCCTGTACAATGGTAGTTTTCTCAAAACACAACGATGAATGTCAGGAATCGGTAATATTGTTTGAAATCTGCGGCTTTCATAGACGTGATATCAACCCGCTACATCTCTTAGCCGCAGAAAAGACAGGAATGACCGCATCGGTATCTAACATGCCTGCCTCGGTTTGAAAACCGTTGCAAGTTAATATAAATAAATATACCGGATACAGGGCAAGGCTAGAAATCGGTCACTTTTTTTTCCAATCAGTGGCGGATCTTTTGGGCCACCGGGTGAAATGTAATTTTGTTTAAATATAATTCACTGTGAATCATAAAATTGCAATCAGGTCTGCTGTATTTATTTTATTTGTAACATTTTTGATGGGGAGTTCTGCATTTTAAAAGTAACTTTGTTTTCCGGCAGTTGGTCCAGGAAATTGTTCAAGCGATTGCGAGTCCCCTCAAAATCAAAGGGATTTAGCAGGAGCCATTTGCCTTGCGGAAAGGGCGGTCGGCAGGTCTCAGGTCCTGCCGACCGCCTTAAGCCCCTCTCGAGACTGTCTCAAAAGGCTGGGGTTGTGTAAAAAGTCCTTTCGGCTAGTTCCGCCGGTGTCCGCACGGCTTCCGGAAAGGGCACTCGACGGGCCAAAGGACCGCCGAGTGCCCTAAAAA
>JBEAYO010000430.1:0-3586 GCA_041159285.1 Bacteroidota bacterium
GGCATAAGGGATTTCCTCGTGGTAAAGTTCCATGATCTTTTCCCTGATGATTTCACTCACGAAAAATCGCTCTGGCCTGTCAGTGAGCTGATCCTTGGGATAGTAGGCCGGGCCTTCCGGCAGCTGTCTTAAAATTGCCGCCAGCAAGTCATCCGTGTTTGTTTTTTGGAGTGCCGAGATGGGAATCACCTCGGTGAAGCTGAGCTGTCGGGTCCACCATTCCTCTGAAGACTTTATCTTCTCAGGTGCTGCCCTGTCTATCTTGTTGATCACCAGAAAACGAGGGCCCTCGAATTTCTTCAGCCTGGTGATCAGCGGGTCATCCTCCTGGTAAACTTCTTCAGCCTCGGTGACAAACAGCATCACATCTGCATCCTCAAAGGATGAATGGGCGAACTGGTTCATCAACTCCTGCATCCTGTATGCCGGGTTGCCGATGACGCCGGGCGTATCCGAAAAGACGATTTGGAAATCCTCATCACTCAAAAGTCCGATGATCCGGTGCCTTGTGGTCTGTGGTTTTGCTGTTATGATAGACATCCGCTCCCCAACCAGTGCATTCATCAGCGTGCTTTTGCCGACATTGGGTCTTCCAATGATATTGACAAAGCCTGATTTGTGATCAGGTTGTTGATCTTTATTTGAGTCGCCAGACATAGCGCTTGTTGAATATGTGAGTCTTTAAAGTTGAATTTGAAATCTTTCTTCTCGATTACCAGTCAGGTTGCGTGATTAAGTTTCAAATCCTTGCCGGCCTTTCTAGGATTCCGCTTTTTTCGCTGGCCGGCCTTTTTTTTCCGGCTCGAGGATGACGACTGAAAGCGGGGGAACTACGAGGGTAAGGCTTTGGTCGTAGCCGTGCATTGGTTTCTTAGTGGTCAGCAAAGATGAGTCATTGCTGACGCCGGTGCCGCCATATTTCTTGTCGTCACTGTTTAGCGCCTCTTTCCATCGCCCCGGTTTTGGAATCCCCAGGCTGTAACTCTCCCTGGCCACGGGTGTGAAATTACAAATCACCACCGCGACATCGCTTTCATCTTCACCCTTTCGCGTATAGGTCAAAACGCTGTTGAGATAGTCTGCATGCTCAATCCATGAAAAACCGTCCGGATCGAATTGTTTTTCATACAGTGCCCTGGAATTGCAGTAGTATTGATTGAGGTCCCTGACCCAGTCCTGGATTCCCTTGTGAAAATCATATTGCAGCAGCCACCATTCCAGGCCCCTTTCAATGTTCCATTCGGAAGTCTGTCCGAATTCGCCGCCCATGAACAACAGCTGACTTCCCGGATGCGTCCACATGTATCCGAACAATGCCCTGAGTCCTGCGAAGCGGTTCCACTCAGGCCCGGGCATGCGGTCTATGAGCGGGCCTTTGCCGTGCACCACCTCATCGTGGGAAAGCGGCAACATGAATTTCTCTGTAAATGCATAAATCAGGCTGAAAGTCAGTTCATGGTGGTGGTTTTTCCTGAAGATGGGGTCATACTGCATATAGCGCAGGGAGTCGTGCATCCAGCCCATCATCCACTTCTGGTCGAAGCCAAGGCCCCCTTCGGATACTGGTTTGCTGACCCCGGACCAGGCCGTGCTTTCTTCTGCGATGGTGACTGTATCAGGGTACTCGCGATGCACCATTTCATTGAACTCTTTCAGAAAAGAGATAGCCTCCAGGTTTTCCTTGCCGCCGTGTTCGTTGGGGGCCCATTCGCCATCCTTCCTGGAATAGTCAAGGTAGAGCATGGAAGCAACGGCATCCACCCGGAGGCCGTCGCAATGATACTGGTCAAGCCAGAACAAGGCGTTAGAGATCAGGAAACTTCGGACCTCCCATCTCCCGTAGTTGAAAACAGCGCTTTTCCAATCGGGATGGAAGCCCTTCCTCGGGTCAGCATGGTCGAAAAGGTGAGTTCCGTCGAAATCGGCCAATCCATGTGCGTCGTAGGGGAAATGCGAGGGCACCCAGTCGAGTATGACGCCAATGCCAGCCCGATGGAAAGCATCAACCAGCGCCATGAAGTCCTCCGGCATCCCGAATCGGCTGGTAGGAGCAAAATAACCGGTGATCTGATAGCCCCAGGACGGGAAGTAGGGGTGTTCCATCACAGGCATGAGTTCAACGTGCGTGTAACCCATATCTTTGACGTAAGGCACCAGGATGTCAATCAATTCTTTATAGCTGTAGGACTGCTGCCCATCTGCTTTCTTGCGCCAGGTGCCCAGGTGGATTTCGTACACCGACCAGGGCTGGGGTTTCCCTGCCAGCGATGCCCTTTTCTCCATCCATTCCTGGTCCTTCCACTCGTGATAGGGATCCCATACGATAGAGGCCGTATTGGGAGGGATTTCCCAGAAACGCGCGAAGGGGTCACCCTTGCTCAGCCGCCTGCCGTCTTTGCTCAGGATGCTATACTTGTAGAGCGTCCCTTTTCCGATGCCAGGAATCCAACCCTCCCAGACGCCGGAGCTGTCAAGCCGCGGCGCCAGCGGGTGGGATTTCTCGTTCCAGAAGTTGAAGTTTCCGATCACGGAAACCTCCTCCGCGTTGGGAGCCCAAACTGAAAACAAGGTTCCCCACTGACCGTCAACTTCGATGGGGTGCGAGCCCATTTTTTGATACAGGCGGAAATGCTTGCCAACCCGGAGCAAACTGATATCGTAGTCGGTGAGCAGGCTATATGGTATTACGTTTGGCATTTTAAGTTGAGATGGATGTCATAATGTTATCCGGACAGCGCAAAAGTAAGAATAAGACAAGGATTCCCCATCCTTAATTTTCAAGCCCGGAAACCCAGTGGGTCCAAAGTTGGTTTTCTGCGAATTTGTTGTTGAAGCGCAAATCAATAGCCAGCAGCGTGGTCGTCCGGGTTGCGGGGATCGCCGGCGCCGTGGAGTCGCTTATCTGGCAGCACGACGATGGCCTTCATCAAGGCCATTCGCTCCACGTTTTTGAGCTGATGTCCCATTTGCCACAGTTTACTCCTGTGCAGGGTGTCTATAGCGTTTGATTCGCAATTGATGACATCGGGCAACCATTGATGGTGAAACCTGGGGGCACTCACCGCCTGATCGGCAGTCATTTGGAATTCAATCACGTTCAGGATGGTTTGAAGCACCGATGTGATGATGGTTGAGCCACCAGGGGCCCCCAACACCATGTAGAGGCTGCTGTCCTTTTCAATGATGGTGGGCGTCATGGAGCTGAGCATCCGCTTTCCTGGTTGTATAGCATTGGCCTCTGCGCCGACCAGTCCGAAGTAGTTGGGCACCCCAGGCTTTGAGCTGAAATCATCCATTTCGTCATTTAAAAGAAAACCAGCGCCCTGGACGATCACCTTGGAGCCGTAATTGAGGTTCAGCGTGGTGGTAACCGCCACTGCGTTTCCATATTCGTCTGCCACTGAGGTGTGGGTGGTCTCGAAGCTTTCAACCAGTAGTTGAAAGCTGCCCGACTGCACAGAGTCGCTGGGGGTGGCTTTTTCCATGGAAAATCCCTCCATCCGGGAAGCCAGGTAGGCAGGATTCAGCAAGGAATCAATCGGGACGGGATAAAAGTCACTGTCGCCCAGGTATTTGGCACGGTCCG
>JBEAYO010000431.1:0-3584 GCA_041159285.1 Bacteroidota bacterium
GAACATGACGCAAGGACTTCTTACACAATCCCTTTCCGGAAGGCAAACCCTCACCTGCTGTAAACACTACTTTCCCTTTCATTGTTACTAACAACAAGGACAAAAACGCGCCATGCGAATCACAAAAGAAACCCAACTCTCAGGCCACAATGCCGCCATCTTCGCCCTGCAGGTGGAATCAGACGGCAGGCACCTCCTGTCGGGCGCCGGAGAGGGCTGGGTGGCGCGTTGGGACCTCCAGCAGCCGGACACCGGAAAGCTCCTGGCCCGCATCGACAACCGCGTTTTCTCCCTCTGCCATCTGGAAAGCCAGGACACCCTGGTCATCGGCAACATGGACGGCGGCGTTCACTGGGTCAACCTCTCCGACCCCGGAAAAACCAGAAATGTCGCCCACCACCAGAAAGGGGTGTTCGACCTGGTACTGCACCGCGACTCGCTGTTCTCCGCCGGTGGAGACGGCCTGCTCAGCCGGTGGAACATCCACAGCGGGCGAGCCATGGAAAGCCTGCAGCTATCCTCGCAGCCCCTTCGCTGCCTGGCCTTCCACCCAGGGCGCCGGGAACTGGCCGTGGGCAGCAGCAATCGACAAATCTACCTGCTGGATCCAGACAGCCTCGAAATCAAGAAGAACATCCCGCAGGCGCACGGGCATTCTGTCTTCTCCCTCTGCTACAGCCCCGACGGCCGCCTGCTGCTCAGCGGCGGCCGCGATGCCCACCTCAAGGCCTGGGACCTGCAGCAGGATGGCACCCTGCTTACCTCCCTGCCTGCCCACCTCTTCACCATCAACAGCATCGCCTTCCACCCCGGCGGACGCATGTTTGCCACCGGCAGCCGGGACAAGACCGTAAAAATATGGGACGCGGAAGATTTCTCGCTGTTGAAAGTCCTGGAAGGCAACCGGGACGGCGGCCATTTCAATTCCGTCAACAAGGTATGCTGGACTGCCCAGGGCGACCGGCTCATATCGGCAGGCGACGACAGGACCCTCATCGTCTGGCGCCTCGACCTGGATTGAAGCCGGCGCGCAGCTGACTTGTTTTTACTCAATTCCAAAAGCTCACCCGCAGGCCTCAGCGGCCGACATGCACCACCTGTTCCGGGGTCAGCAAGGGCAGGCGGCGCAGGCGCAGTAGCAGTTGCGCCGTGGCCAGCACATCCTTTTCACAGTAAAGAGAAATCCGGTCCAGGTCCTGATCCTCCCAGTACACACGCCCCACCTCGCTGCCGTCTATGTCGTCCTTGGGGGAGGGAAAGCCCAGCACGGCTGCCAGCAGCTTCAGGGAGGTAAAGCTCTTGCCGTCACCGAATTTCCAAAGTTCCATGGTATCCAGCAGGTGCCTGGTCTCCCAGGGCTTTTTGCCGAACAACTGCAGCAGGTTGGGAAAGGGAAGCTGGTGCACCACCAGCCGGCGGCAGATGTAGGGGATGTCGAATTCCTTGATGTTGTGGCCGCAGAGGAAGTGCCGGCTGGGGTTGCTGTAGTGACGCGACAGCAGGGCTGTGAATTCTTCCAGCAGCTTTTTCTCGTCGTCGTGGGCGAAGGACTTGAGTCGGATGCTGAGATTTCCCTCAGCGTCTTTGGCAATGACGCCGACGGAGATGCAGACTATTTTGCCGAATTCGGCATAGATGGCGGCGCGCCCCTGGTAGAGCTCCTCCACCTCTTCTCCGGTGAGTTCTCCGCCCGGCCGCTTGAGCAGGCTCTTGCTTTTGTGATGCCACAATTCCTGGAAGTCTTCTTCGAGGGCATCGAATTCCGGTTGCTGGGACACGCATTCGATGTCGAGGAAGAGCACGTCGGAGAGGTCAATGGTCTCAATCATAAGGAAGGGTGCGGATTTTGAGCATGTTTAAAATTTATTCATACTGAAAATCAATGACTTAGTGCGGCCGCAAAGGATTTGTGCGGGAATTTATCAGGATAAATGACAGCATAAATCCGCAGCGGGCGCCCAACATATTGGTTTTAAGGAAGAAGAAATAATAAACATGTTCTCAGTGAAACATTACGCGAAGTTATGCAAACATAAGATGATTATGAGCGTAAAGTGAACAGAACCGGACTTTGTTCTGTTGTTTCTGTTGGGGTTTCAGCCGAATTGGCTGTTCCGACGCCGGTTGACTCCTTAAGTCGGGGTATGCTGAAACGCCTTGGGAACGGCCAGCCTCTCATGAGGAGTAGCCTGTTTCTCAAGCAGACTTGGAAAGTCTGCTCCCGGGTTTGTTGCACGGGGCAGCACCTGGCTCGCCAGAAACCTCCTTCAAGGAGGTTTCTGGGCGCATGGAGGGCCGAAGGCCCTCCATGCGCCCTTTCCGGGAGCCAGGCAGCACCATCGGAATGGATTGCCGGATCTTTCCAGGCTCACAGCGTGACTTTTCCGGGAGCCTGGCTGCACCGGTGGTCCAATGGGTTGCCGGGCCTGCTGTGTTCAGGCCGGAATGCTTTTGAAAGCTATAAATCATCATACAACCAGTTTCAAACCAATAGCAATGAGCAATAACAAACAATCGCAGCAGCGGCTGCTGACCATCGCAGTAATCGTCATCATGGTCCTCCTCCTCATCAATGCCTTCCTGCTGTTCAACAAAGTCAGCCAGGGCAAGGTCATCGAAGAACAAAAGACAGAACTCGCCGAAACAGAAAAACTCAAGACCGAGCTCGAAAAACAATACCACGACGCCCAGGCCGAACTCGAAGCCATGAAGGGCACCAACGAGGAACTCAACGCCATCATCGACCAGCAAAAGCTGGAACTCAAGCAACAGCGCGACAAGGTGGACCGCCTGCTGCGCGACGGCAAGGAGCTCAACCGTGCCCGCGCCGAACTGCGCAACTTCAAATCCCAGGTGGAGGAATACGTCGCCCGCATCAACCAGCTGACGGCCGAAAATGAAAACCTCCGCGCCGAACGCGACGACCTGACGGCCCAGACCCGCAACCTGTCTCAAAACCTCGACTCCGCTTCCGCCATCAATCGCCAGCTCTCAGATGAGAAGCAGGCCCTCACGGCAGAAAAACAGACCCTCACCGAGGAAAGAGGCCGCCTGTCCGACAAGGTCAACCTCGCCTCCGTCATCAAGGTAAACTCCCTGGAAATCACCCCCCTCAAGGAGCGCTCCAGCGGCAAGGACGTCAAGAAGAAATACGCCAAGAACGTGGAGAAACTCAAGATCTGCTTCCAGGCCACCGATAACCTCATCACCAAGGCTGGAACAGAACAGTTCTATGTGCGGGTGCTGACACCCCGCGGCGAAACCATGTCGGCGGAAAACACGGGCGGCGGCAAGGTCTTCAACCGCGACACAGGTGAGGAAATGCTCTACTCCTTCTCCAAGGAAGTGGATTACGACAACCGCGCCACCCAGGTCTGCCACGTCTGGTCGCCCAGCCTGGAATCTTTCAGCCAGGGAAAATACACCGTGGAAGTCTATAACAAAGGCCACCGCGCCGGGACTGGACAAGTCGTCCTCAAATAAAGCTTTATAGCAGAAGCAATTAAAATTCAATCGATTCTGCCTGTCTTCCGCAAAGGGCGCGGGGCTGTGCCCCGCGCCCTAAAAAAACCTCTTCCCGCGGA
>JBEAYO010000432.1:0-3581 GCA_041159285.1 Bacteroidota bacterium
GGCTTCGCCAACCCGCGGCAGGGAGGGGGATTAAAGGTGCCCGGCGGGAGGGCCTGTGGCCCGCCCGCCGGACGCCCTTCCCGGAAAAAGGGACGGCACCGGCGAAACTTTTAGTTCCACCCTGTCCAAGAGCCAATCAGCACCGGCTAAACAGCCTTCAAAAAGCGCCAGGCACAGCAGCCTGAGCCAGGATAACACAAAAAACCAGCAATTCAACAACTCACTATCACACGCCGCATGGTTCGCATTTCTTCAAACGCTACCCTATTTCTGAAAATATTCCTGCCCACCTTCTGGATGGTCTTCTTCGGGCTGTTCACCGGCGCCATCTGGCTCAGCGATGCCCCCTTCTTCGGTGAGATTCCCGCGATTCAGATGAAGCTGGGCATAGGCCTTTTCTTCCTTATCGGATCCTCCCTGCTGTACTTCACCTTCATGAAGCTGAAGCGAATAGAAGCAGACGGGCAGCACCTGTACGTCTCCAACTATTTCAAAACCTATCGCTACCTGTTGCAGGACATCGAGCGGATCTCAGAACGGGACATGACCCTGCTCCACCTGGTGAACATACACCTGCGGGCACCTGGCCGCTTCGGCCGCCGCCTCAGCTTTCTGCTCGACGAGTCCATGCTGAGGGATTACCTCGAACAATACCCGGAGGCAGCCTCTACCATGGGAGCCATTCTGAAAAATGCCCGGACCAGCAGGAAATAAAGCCATCCTTATGAAATCCATCGCTGTTTTTTGTGGCTCTCAAAAAGGCTACCTGCCTGCCTACGCCGAAATGGCAAGACAGCTGGGAGCGACCTTCGCCGCACGCGGTATCCGCCTGGTCTATGGAGCGGGGAACATCGGCCTCATGGGCGTCATGGCAGACGCAGCGCTGGCAGCCGGTGGGCAGGTGTTGGGAGTCATTCCCTATTTCCTGAAAGAAAAGGAAGTGTGCCATACCGGCCTGACGGAACTCATCGTCACCCACAACATGCACCAGCGGAAACAAATCATGGCGGAAAATTCAGACGGGTTCATCATCCTGCCCGGAGGCTTCGGCACCCTGGATGAGTTTTTCGAAATCCTGACCTGGCGACAGCTCCTATTGCACGACAAGCCCATCGGACTGCTCAATGTCGATGGCTTTTACGACGCCTTGCTGGCGCACGTGCAACAAATGCTAAAAACGGGATTTATACGGGAAAGCAACCTGTCCCTGATGACGACTGCAGCCGATCTGGAGTCGCTGCTGCGCCAAATGGACCGATCAACCGCCAAAAATTGACTTCAGCTTGGCTTCCAATGCTTCGCCGCGCAAATTGCGGGCGATGATCTTCCCATCCTTGTCGAGCAGCACCGTGTGCGGAATGGAGCTGACGCCATACAATTTGGCAGCCGCGTTGCCCCAGCCCTGCAGGTCAGAGACATGACTCCAGGTCAGGCCGTCCTTTTCGATGGCAGCGAGCCAGGGCTCCTTGCTGCGGTCGAGGCTGACTCCCAGGATATCGAATCCCTTGGAACGGTACTCATTGTAAAGCCTTACGACATTGGGGTTCTCCCTGCGACAGGGTCCGCACCAGCTGGCCCAGAAATCCACCAGCACCACTTTCCCCTTGAAATCAGAGAGGTTGACGGGCTTGCCGTTGGGATCGTTCATTGTGAAGTCAGGCGCCGGCAGGCCATTGATGAAGCTGGCTGAGGTCTTCAGCAGTTGCTGCAGCTGTGCAGCTGCCTCCGGAGCGGTTTTGCTGTATTTTTCCAAAAAGCGGTTGGCATAAGTTCCCAGCATGCTGTTCTTTTTGGCTTCCAGGGCGGAGATGACGCCTCCCAGCGCCAGCTGCTGTGTGCGGGAGCCGGCGGGCATCTGCTCCAGCAGGCGGTCAATCGAGCTTTTCTGCATCTCTTCCGGCAGGCCCACGCTGGTCAGCGTCTGGGTGTAGGACTTGACGCTTTCATACACCCAGGGGATGTAGTTGTAGGCCTCGTCTTTCCAGTCGGCGAGTTGGAAGTAGTATTGGGCGAAATACTCCAGTTCGTTGAGGTCGCCGCTGCCGTGGTTCTGATAGCTCAGGTAGGTATTCAGGGCGGCGATCTTAGCCAGATAGGGATGGCTTTTCTTGAGGGCAGCGATCTGATCGAGTTGTCTTTTGTCGAGCTGGCCCAGTTTGGAGATGGCGGAGTTGGCCAGGTCAATGTTGTCCTGTGAGTTGGCCGCCTGCAGCTGCTGGAGCAATTGGCTCAGTTCGTTTTTGTTCTGGTTGATGGTGTTCTTCAACTCCTCGTACTTGAGGTTGAGATCGGAATCGGTGAACTGGGCGGCCTGGAACTGCTGGCAGTTGGCACTGAGGGTGACCGTCGGCTCCGATCCCAGGATGAGGGGCTTGGCATTGTTGGCATCGCGACCCACGTAGTAGAACCTTGGCGAGGAGGAGGGCAGACCAAAGGTGTAGGATTGAAAGCCCACCGAGGGTGCCGACTTTATTTTCTTAAAGTTGACGCCGTTGAATTCGAAGAGGAAGAGGGAGTCAACCCCTTCGCATCCGGTGACTTTGCAGATGAGCTGCACCTGCGTGCTTTGGGCATTTGATGATACAGCTGAGGTCGTCAGGGCGACAATGACCAGTGCAGCTGAAAGCGAAAAAAGGGATCTCATGATATTGAATTTAGGACTAATCCTGTTTACGTTGTAATTGATGAAATGGATGCAATGACGCTGCATCTACGGAAAAGCAAAAATAGTATGAATCCCCGTGAATCGCAAAATTCATAGCGCCCGTTGGTCTATTCCACCATTTTACCTCCCTTCAGTTTCAGTATTTGTTGTGTTTTGGCAGCCAGTTCGAGGTCGTGGGTAACGAGCACCAGGGTAGTTCCCATTTCGCGGTTGAGGTCGAAGAGCAGTTTCTCCACCACGTCGTGGGTTTCGGGGTCGAGGTTGCCGGTGGGTTCATCGGCAAAGAGGATTTTGGGATCGTTGGAGAAGGCCCTCGCCAGGGCGACGCGCTGTTGCTCACCCCCGGAGAGTTGGGAGGGGTAGTGGTCGTGCCGGTCGGCAAGGCCCACGCGGTCGAGCAGTTCGAGGGCCTTGGCGGCGGCGCCGGGCCGGTGTTGCAACTCCATGGGGACCATGACGTTCTCCAGGGCAGTGAGGGTGGGGAGGAGTTGAAAGTTCTGAAAGACGAAGCCCACGAACTGGCTGCGCACATCGGCGCGCTGGTCTTCGTCCATGTCATCGATGCAGATGCCGTTCAGCATGACGGAGCCCGAGCTGGCGCGGTCCAGCCCTGCGCAAAGGCCCAGCAGGGTGGTCTTGCCGCTGCCGGAGGGGCCGACGATGGAGAAGGTGTGTCCGGCGGGGATGTCGAAGCTGACGCTGTCGAGGACTGTGAGCAATTTACTGCCAGACTGATAGGTCTTTGACAGCTGTTGTACTTTTAGCATAAGATGTTCGTTTAAAGTTCGCCCAAGGAGGGCCAAAGGTCGCCTTTATACTGCTGTGCGGACGAGGCTGCGGCCCGCCAAACGCCCTGGAAGCTGTCTTAAAAGACGCTGCGCGCTTTTAAAATTCGTTCAACCGGTGCCGATTGGCC
>JBEAYO010000433.1:0-3578 GCA_041159285.1 Bacteroidota bacterium
AACCCCCCCGCCCCGGGCGGGGGTGCCCCACCCCACCCCGCGGCCGGGAAGGGGTTTTTAGTGGGCGGGGCTGTGCCCCGCGCACTTTTCAAACAGGACGTACTGCGCCCCGGAGACTTTTTTTAAAGCTTCCCTGCCCTATTTATAAGGCGCGAAAAGATTCTCCAACTCTGTCTTGTAGGCGTCGTCCTTTTGCGACTCCGCGGCGCGAATCAACATGTCCTTTACATTCATGGCCAACTGGTAATCCTGCTCAAAATCACCGTTTTCAACGATCAAGCTTGGATTGGAAGTGTAAAATGCCAGGTTCCCGGCAGTCTCCTTCGCCAGAATATCCATGTGCGGCTTGGCCTTGTCATAAGCACCCGCATCTATCAGCGCATTCAACATCTGCATCGTATTCCAGTCATAAGGGAAATTATAGTGCGGGAAAACGCTCAGGTATTTTTCAATCAGTGCGATGGCCTTGTCCTTCTCACCCGCCAAGTTCATGAGGCGGGCAGTGCGCAGGAGCACCACGCGGATGCTCTGAATGCTGGGCGCATAACTGCGGTCAATATAGGTCTCGTGCTGGTCGAAATTGCCCCACTTGAAGGTGTTCATGATGTTGTCATACACCTTGTCGCGATCAACCCGGCCGTAGCCATAGACGAACATGCCCTGTTCACTTCGGGACTTGACCGGCACGATGCGCAGCGCCAGTCCCTCCAGCTGCATGTAATCCTGAAGCCCCATCATTTTTTCCGGGCGACAAGTCACGGCGAAGTAAATGGGACGGTCGTTGATGTTGGAGGCAATCAGGTCCATGATGGCCAACTCATCCTTCGTGATGTAGGACACGTTTTCCTGGCCGGTCTGGTGCAGCGGCGCCTTCATCGGAATGCGATCCAACAGGGTGATGCTGTCATTCGGGTTCAGCCCGAAAAATTCTGCATTCTTAGAAGGATCCATGGGCATATAAAGGTTCGCAGCGGGGAGAACGGCGTCTATCCGGGAATTGTTGCTCTTGCGGTCCCTGGCCACTGCCTCGAGGGCTGCAGTGGCAGCCATTTCGCCCTGGTCCTGGGTGGAGAGGTAATAAACGGCGTTCCGCTTCTTGCCCCGGTAGGCTTCCGCCGGCACCGTGAGCTTGATGGGATCCGATTCATTGACCTTGCGGCGCAACAGATTGATGTACCAATCCACCTGTATCAGGGAAAGGTTGACGACCCTCAGATCCCTGCGGATACCTTCCACCTCCTGGGCATACCAAAGCGGGTAGGTGTCATTGTCGCCGTAGGTGAAGATGATGGCATTAGGCGCACAGGAGTTCAGGAAGTTGGCGGCGTAGTCTCTGGCACCGTAGTGCCCGGCCCGGCTATGGTCGTCCCAGTTCTCCGCCGCCATGATGGCCGGCGCGCTCAGCGCCAACAGGGTGCCCAGGGCAGCCGCACCGATTCCGCCGATCTTGTCGCTCAGCAGTTTGTACAAAAACAGCACGCCCATGCCTATCCAAATGCAGAAGGTGAAGAAGGAACCAACCAGTACGTAATCCCGCTCGCGGGGCTCATTGGGTGGCTGATTGGAATAAATGATGATGCCTATGCCTGTGATCACGAACAAGGCCAGCAGGGCGATAAAGTCCTCGGACCGCTGCCGGAAATGGAAAATCAGGCCGAGGATGCCCAGGATCAAGGGGAGGAAATAGTAATGGTTCCGCGACTTGTCATTGGCCATGGTGGGCGGCATCTTGTCCATCTTGTAAAGGCGGGCCTCGTCTATGAATTTAATGCCGGATTCCCAGTGCCCCGTCTTCTTGTCCCAGGAGTAAAAACCCTGTTCGCCGTTCTGCTTGCCGATGAAGTTCCAGGCAAAATAGCGCCAGTACATCCAGCCCAGCTGGTAGCGGAAGAGGAACTCTATGTTGTCAGCAAAAGTGGGAACCCCCACCGGCTTTTCAATCCAGGCGCGGTATTTTTCCGGACGACCCTGGGTGTCGTCACTCATCCGGGGGAAAAACTGTTTGTCGGCTTTGTTGAACTCGTAGGAGATTTTTTCGTCCGTTATTTCGTATCGATCCTGGCCGTTGACAGTCACCTGCCCGTAGCGCTCCTCGATTTTATTGCCGCTGGGCTGGGCGTCGAAATGCTGGCCGTAAAGCAAGGGGCGCTCGCCATACTGCTCGCGATTGACATAGGACAGCAGGCGGATGGGGTCCGAAGGCCGGTTCATGTTGATGGGGGGATCCACATTGGCGCGGATGATAATCACGCCGATGGTGGAAAATCCAACCACAGACATCAGGGCACTCACGACCATGAGCTGCATTACCTGGCTGCCCTTGCGGTGGGCATAGCGCAGGCCAAAGACGAACAAGGCGGTGACGATGATCAGGGTAGGCAGCAGCCCGGAGTTGAAGGGTAGCCCGAAGTCATTGACCATGACCAATTCCATCTTGCTCCATAGCTCGGCAATGCCGGTGATGATGAATTTCTGGATGATGACGATGAACAAGGTGCCTACGCCGGCAGCTGCCAGCATCCCCAGCACCGTATGGCGGTTGCGGTATTTCTTGAAATAGTAAAACAAGGCCAGCGCAGGGAAGGTGAGCAGGCTCAGGAGGTGCACGCCGATGGAGAGTGCCGCAGTATAGACGGTCAGTACCAGCCAGCGGTCATGGGTGGGCTCGTCGGGCAGATGGTACCATTTGATCATGGTCCACATGGTCAGACAGGTGAAGAAGGTGGACATCGCGTACACCTCGCCTTCCACAGCGGAAAACCAGACGGAGGTGGAGAAGGTCATGGCCAAACCTGCCACGATGCCCGCTCCCGCGAGTGCGAGATTCTGGCCTGCGTTTGTTTGACCCTCGCGGCCTGCCAGCGCCAGCTTGCCCATGATCATGGTGATCCAGGCCAGGAACATGGCGCCGAACGCCGTGGAGATACCCGACATCAGGTTGACTGCAAATGCTATGTTTTCAGGCTGTGCCTTGGTGTCTGTCAGTATTTCGGCCACCCAGATGAACATCCGGCCGATGATCATGAACAAAGGGGCTCCGGGCGGGTGCACGACTTCCATTTTGTAGGCGCCGAGGATGAACTCGCCGCAGTCCCAGAGACTGCCTGTCGGCTCTGCCGTCAGGTAATACACGATGGAGGCCATGAAAAAAACCAGCCAGCCGGTGATGTTGGTTGTCAGTTTAAAAGAACTCATGAAATCAAGTTGGTTTTGGCAATTCCGCAAATTGCTCCCCTGGAGAGGGAAGTTTTTTTGCAGTTGCCCGTTGTTTAAGTGGTCGGCAAACGCAGCATGCAACTGCCCCGGACCTTTATTGGATGCTGAGAAAGCAGTTCATGCTTAAAATTTCGCAAAGGTATAAAAAATCGGTTTGGATTGAAGGGTAAAACCGATTGGTTTGGCGCTTCCGGCAAGTTAATTCGCATGCCGCGTGCCAATGTGGGTTTTGGTAACTGTTTAGCACCCCTCGCAGCTGCCGCTGGCCTTCCGGAAAGGGCTTTTACACAACTGCAGGGAAGGGGTTTCAGGGCGGTGGGGGGGGGGGGCACGGCCGGCCCCCCCCCCCCCGAACCCGCAAA
>JBEAYO010000434.1:0-3577 GCA_041159285.1 Bacteroidota bacterium
CCATTCTACCAGACCGAAAAACCGGATGAAAGCGCATCCGACAACCTCTTCAGGCTGCAGCTGCTGGCCGGATTGCACGACGACATGCATGCCACCCTGCGCCAGCTGAACTTCCGGCAGACAAACGACAGCACCACGGCCGGAGTAGCAGGCTTCCAGTTCCAACTGTACAGCCATGCACTGGCTGCCGGAGCAGCCGAGGACGACTTCGAATCTGTTTACAGCGCGCTTTTTGTCAAAAGATACAATGCCCTGGACGACGACCAGCGGGTGCTCGCCATGTATTATTTCAACCAGGATGTCGGGGAGCTGAGGACCAGGCTGCGCGACATCACCAGCACTTATCAAAACAAAGACAGCCTGGATGCTGCCGAGGCGCTCAGGCTTTGCAGAAGCTATCTCTCCTACGCTTGCTACAGCCGCACACAGGCCATCGCGAAAAAACTGCTCGAAAAAATCGAAAGCGAGAAGTACTTCGTCCAGGACAGCCTGCTGCTGGCCTTGCCCGATGGCGGGTCGGTGCAGCTGACCATGGCCCGCAACAAGAAGGACACCATGCCCCTGCCGGTGGTGCTGCAATACTCCATTTATCCCGGCACCGAGGTGGCAGACTGCAAAGCCGCGGCCAACAAAGGCTATGTCGGCGTGGTGGCCCATACCCGCGGAAAAGGCCTCAGCAAGGATGAGGTCGCTCCCTTCGAACACGATGCAAAGGATGCCTACCATGTCATCGACTGGATCAGCAAGCAACCCTGGTGCGACGGAAACATCGGCATGTACGGCGGCAGCTACGTGGGCTTCAGCCAGTGGAGCGCCCTGAAGCACCCGCATCCGGCCCTGAAAACCATCGTGCCGCAGGTGTCGGTCGGAATCGGCATTGACTACCCCTTGCAAAACGGCGTCTTCATGAGCTACATGCTGCGCTGGCTGCACTTCGTGTGCGGCAACAAGTCGCTGGATGTGCCAGGCTTCGCCGACAACGCGAAGTGGGACAGCCTTTACGGCCAATGGTACCGCGAGGGCAGCACCTTCCGCTCGCTCGATTCGCTCGACGGGAAGGCCCAGCCGCTCTTTCAGAAATGGCTGCGGCACCCTGACTACGATGCGTTCTGGAAAGGCATGACGCCCCAGGACGAGGAGTTCGCCCACATAAACATCCCCGTGTTGACGATAACCGGCTATTGGGACGCCGACCAACTGGGAGCCCTGCACTACTACAAAGAACATCTCAGGTGGAATGAAAACGCCAACCACTACCTGCTGATGGGGCCATACGACCACTTTGGGGCCCAGTCCTACCCGCAGGCCGTGCTCGGCAACTACGCCATCGACAGCGCAGCACTGCAGCCCATCACCGACCTGGTCTTCCAGTGGTTCGACCACACCTTGAAAAACGGCCCCAAACCCGGCTTGCTGAAAGACAAGGTGACGTTCGAGATCCTGGGCAGGAACGAATGGCGAAGCGTGGCCACCCTGGACGGAATGGCCGACGACACACTGTTATTTTACCTTGGCAACACCCTGGAAAACGGACGGTATGTCCTGGCCGACTCCCCGCCCGCCAAAACGTACTCCGTGGATCAAAAAGTTGATTTCGCCGACCGCAGCGAAATCATTTTCATCCCTGACATGCCGCCGATCATTGATTCCGTGCTGCGATACGACAAGGAGAAACTGATATTCGCCAGCGCCGCACTCGACCAGCCCCTGGCCATCAGCGGCGCCCTGTCGGCATCGTTGGCGGCCAGCATCAACAAACACGACATGGACATAGTCCTTGACCTCTTCGAGCAAACCCCCGATGGCAACTACGTGACCCTGAGCCAGAACATACAGCGGGCCAGCTATGCCGCCGACCGCTCGGAACGCCGGCTGCTTCGCCCCGGAAAGGTCGAGACCGTGAACCTCACCAACACCTTCGCCGTTTGCAAGCAGCTGCAAAAGGGCAGCCGCCTGGTCGTGGTGCTGGGAGTCAACAAAAGCCCCGACTGGCAGCTGAACTACGGCACCGGCAAGGATGTCAGCGACGAGTCAATCACTGATGCCAGGGAGCCCTTGCACATCGAATGGCACGCGAACAGCCGTATCAGCATCCCCGTCCTGAGGAACTGAGAGGAAAAGAATCCTCTCAAAGCAAGCGGGCAAAATCAAAGGATGCCAGCCTATACTGCACGCACGGGCTTGTGTCAAGGTTGTGAGGTGCAGCCCGTTTTGAAAAAGGCGCGGGTCGCAGCCGAAGCTCATTAATTTTGAGAAGATTCCACAAACGACAACATCACCACAATGGAAGCATTAAAATATCCCATCGGAAAATTCGAGCGGCCACCGGTCATCTCGGAAGGCATCCTGGCAGAATGGATTGCCGACATCTCATCCTTTCCGGCACGGCTCAAGGATGAAGTGGGCCACCTGACCGACGAGCAACTTGACACCCCTTACAGGCCCGGCGGCTGGACCATCAGGCAGGTCGTACACCACTGCGCCGACAGCCACATGAACAGTTTCACGCGCTTGAAGCTCGCCCTGACCGAGGATCAGCCAACCATAAAACCCTATTTTGAAGACCGCTGGGCAGAGCTTGGCGATGCCAGGAAGATGCCCGTCGGCCCTGCCTTGAAAATGATAGAAGGCATACACGAAAGGTGGGTGTTCTTGTTGAACAGCCTTTCAGAAGCGCAACTCGCAAGGACGTTCATTCACCCCGAGCACGGGAAGACCTTCAGGGTCGATGAAAACACAGGGGCTTATGCCTGGCACTGCAACCATCACCTTGCCCATGTCAGGGCAGCGAAAAGGCGCGCCGATTTGAAAAAAAGCCCTTTCGCCGGCACGTGCCTCTTGCTTTCACCCTATTTTTTTGAGAGGTTTTTTTAAATTTCATTATCCCTTATGTCTTTTGCTAAACTTGCAATTTTAAGTTTCCTGTTTTTAATGATATAGTTCAAATCCGAAATGTTGTCAATCATCAATTGCGTGTTATAATAATTGACATGTTCAAGAACGCCAAAAATGTTTGCAACAACACCCCAGAATATCAAATTGTCGGTCTTTATTGTCCATTTGGCAAGGTATAATTGAACTATAAATATCATTGGTATTAAACCAATCATGACTAGGTTAGCATGCTTTGATTTTCTAAAAAACGTGAGGTTCTTGCTTTGGTCAAATGGTTTCCCCGTCAATCTATAAAGTTTCAGTTTCCAATAATGTTGCCCCTGAAACAATATGACAATGCAAAGAACTAAACCGTATAGTAGAAATATTATGTCAAGAAAAGAATTGGTAAAAAGCAAATAGATTGCAATCAATGGAAAAGTCACAAATGCGTGCATTCTTTCCATAGGGTAATACCAACTCAGCCGTTTGATTAATTCCTTTTTACTCATTTTTAAGTTTTGTTTCTCATCTTCCGCACCTCAATCCAGCAAAATCAGGAATAAAAAATCCTTGATGTTCCACTGTTTTGCTTGTGTTAAAAGTTGCCAATTAACTGCACCGCGCATTGAAAAGGGTGCGGGGCATAGCCCCGCGCCCTAAAAACCCCTTCCCCCGCGGCCCGCGGGGGCCGCCCGCCCCC
>JBEAYO010000435.1:0-3577 GCA_041159285.1 Bacteroidota bacterium
TAAGTGAAGCCTCCGACGAAATGGGCGGACTTCTGCGCCCTCACCCCCGTATTCACCTCCCCGGACAGATTCCTTAGCTCGCGGTAAAAGGGCGGCTGGTAATAGAGCCCGGCAGCCAGTCGCCAGGATATGTCGCGCTGGCCATGCAAGGGTTTGTACAAGAACTGCACCCTGGGAGTGATGAAGCTCTCCCCGTTCAGGTCCCAGTGGGAGGCCCTGAGTCCGGCGGAGAGTTTCAATTCCCCGACGCTGTCGCGCCGCCAGGTGTAAGTGTCCTGGAAACTCGCGCTGAGGCGGTTGGAAGTGAGCTGGTTGCTCGTCTTCAACACCGAGTACAGCAAGAGCTGGCTGGTATCGTAGCGCAGCGAGTAGCCTGCACTGTCGAGGCGCTCCCATTCATTGATGCGGTCGCTGATGCTTTCCGCCTGGTATTTCAGACTCCACTGCAGGAAATGGGAGGAAGTCGCCAAACCGGAATTGGAACCTCCGGCGGCATCATCTGCCGCTTGCTTGCGCTGGAGTTCAATCCCGCCTTTCGCCTCTGCATTGACGACCACGGCATCCAGGAAATTGCGGACATATTGGTGCTGGGTTCCGGCTCCCAGCTCTGCCAGGACCTCCCCGTAGCTGTCGCTGCCGAGGTCGGATTCGATTTGGCGGAGGCTATAGCGGCCGATGATGTCAAAGCGCTCATTTTCATCGCTGCGATAAGCTGAGAGCAGGAACTTCATGAAGAGCGGGTTGCGCGGGCGGTCGGGCAGCCAGGTCAGCGAAAGTCCTCCCATGCTGGTGGTGAAATCATCATTTTCCTGACCCTCAAATTCCGAATACAACTCCAGCGCATAGTTGATCAATCCAAATGCTGTGCTCCTGGACCTGGGCCGGAAGAAAAAGTTGCTCCTGTTGAAGTTACCCAGGAAGCCCAGCTGCCAGTCGCGGTTAAGGTCGTAAGTAATATAGGTCTGGATGTCTGTGAAGTCCGGGTTGTACTCTCCCGCCACATCCAGGGTGCCCAACAGGTAACGGGTTGTTTTGTATCGCACGCCGGCGAGGTAGCGCAATTTGCGGTAGCGGTCGGCTCCCGGCTGGAAGCTTCCCTCAATGTGCGCGGTGCCGCCCAGGAGGCTGGCAGAGGCGCTGCCCGCAAATTTTTCAGGGCGCCGGTAGCGGATGTCCAGCACGCTGGATTGTTTGTCGCCGTAGCGGGCCTCGAAGCCACCGGAGGAGAAGGTGAGGCTTTGGATGAGGTCCATGTTCGGGAAGGTCAGGCCTTCCTGCTGGCCAGCCCGGATGAGCTGGGGCCTGTAGATTTCAAAATCGTTGACATAAACCAGGTTCTCGTCGTAGTTTCCTCCCCGGACGTTGTACTGGCTGGTGAGTTCGCCACCGGCGCCGCTGCTCGTTCCCAGCGCGATATGGGGCAGAATGCTTTCCAGGTTGCCGGTGGTCGTGGGCAGCAATTTCATGTCAGAGACCTCCTCCCTGATCATGGCCCCCTGTTCGATGCGACTTTCGCTGACCACCACTTCCACGTCGGCATCCATGGGAGCCAGGGAGACATCCAACTGGCGGACTGCACCGGCGGGAAGAGCCTCCACATCAACGTTGGCCTCCTTGTAGCCGATACGGGTGAAGACCAGCACCAGGCGCTGGCCGGCCGGCACTTCGAGTTTCCATTTTCCGTTTTCGGCAGACTCGACCGCCTGGGTCGAGCCTTTTTGGTAAATGGTCACCAGTTCAACCGGCAGTCCGGTGGTGAGGTCCGTGACGGTGCCCGCCAGCCGGGCTGCCTGCCCCTGAAGTTGACAAGCAGCCGCCAGGTAAAGTACAACCCATAGCGACCAGTATTTCATGCTCATATTCATTATTTGCTTGTTCTGAAGCCTAACGAGCCTCTATCGGGCAAAGTTACGCTTTATTGCCAATTTGATCCGCAGAAGGCTGTTTTGCCATCCCCACCACAGTGACGATAATCATAATCCGCCACCTGCATTTGTCATCTGCCCCCCGTCAACCCACCGCTACTTTTGCAATAAATAAATCGAACATGAAAAAAATAATCATCCTAAGCGCTATGATACTCACCACCAACCTGCTACTCGCCCAGGACGAATTCAAAGTGGTCAACAGCAAGGTGGAGATTGCAGGCACCTCCACCCTGCACGACTGGACAGCTGATGTGACCAAGGTCAACGGCAGCGGGAAGATCAGCCTCAAGGGAAAAGAACTCAGCGGCATCTCAGCCCTATCCATCACCATGGACGCACAATCCATCAAAAGCGAAAAAGGCTCCACCATGGACAACAACATCTACAAAACCCTGAAGGCCAAGCAATACCCCGCCATCAGCTTCAGCCTCTCCAAAGTCAACAGCATCACCCCAAAAGGCAATGCCTTCGAAGTCAATGCCGATGGCAAAATCACCATCGCCGGCGTCACTAAAACGGTCAACCTGCTGGTGAATGGAACCGAAAGCAACGGCGGCATTACCTTCAAAGGCTCCAAAAAACTGAAAATGACAGACTATGGACTGGAACCTCCCGTCATGTTCCTGGGAACCCTGAAAACAGGCGACGAAGTGACGATTCGCTTTGAAACCACCCTGTCCAGATCGAAATTCACCCAGTGAAACCCCAAACGCCATCAACCTGCTAATCCTGATTTATCTATATCTTTCACTTCATTCAAACTAATAAAATATGAAAAAGGTTATTCTATCATTGGTACTCGTCATGGCAGCCATGACCATCTCTTCCTCCCTGCTGGCACAAAACGACGTGCTGTACTACCGCCCCTACGACAAGCGTGGAACTAATTTCTTTGAAACGCCTAAGACAGACAACGGTGCTGAGAAAGGCTTCAAGGTCCGACTTGGCGGCAACTTCACCCAACAGTTCCAGGCACTGCAACACGAAAACAAGTCAAAGAGCATTGACAGCAACGGAGACGGCAAAATTGACATCAACAACGACCTGATCAAGCTGAGCAATGGCTTCAACCTCGCTACCGCGAACATGAACATCGACGCCCAGCTCATGGAAGGCGTCCGCGTCAACCTGGTCTCCTACCTCTCCTCCCGCCACCACCCGGAAGGCTGGGTGAAGGGCGGCTACCTGCAGTTCGACGAACTGCCCTTCTTCAACAGCGAGTGGGTTGACAATGCCATGGACAACCTCACTATCAAGGCAGGCCACATGGAGGTCAACTACGGCGATGCCCACTACCGCCGCAGCGACAACGGCGCCACCCTCTACAACCCCTTCGTGGAAAACTACATCCTCGATGCCTTCACCACTGAAATAGGCGCAGAAGTCATCTTCCAGAAAGACGGCATCGTGGCCGTGGGTTCTCTCACCGGCGGCGAAATCAAAGGCGATGTACTGGCACAGCCTACCCTGCCTGACGATGCACCGGACGACAGCAACAAGAAAAGCCCTTCTCTGATTGGCAAACTGGGCTACGACAAGCAATTGAACGACGACCTGCGCGTGCGCGTCACCGGCTCCGTTTACTACACTGCCAGCTCTACCAGGAACACCCTCTATGGTGGCGACAGGACCGGCTCCCGCTACTACCT
>JBEAYO010000436.1:0-3571 GCA_041159285.1 Bacteroidota bacterium
CTCATTGACATCTCCTTTGCCTGTTCGTCCATGCTGCCCCCCCTGGAGGGCGGAATTTATTCCGCCACTATCAAAAAAATGATGCAGGCGGAATAAATTCCGCCCTCCAACGGACCTCCTTCGCCTGTCCATTCTTGCAGAGTCCATGAAGGGCGGAATTTATTCCACCAGTCAAGACCTACTCGCTAACCCGAACCAATGAGTCTGTTTAAAATATATACCCCGCCCGAAAAGACAAAAAGTAACCACGCAGTGAATTCCTGCCGGGGTCGTTTTCATTATTGTAGAGCAAATTGAGCGAGCGGGTCCAGCGGGCACCGAAGACCAGGTTAGGGCCGGAGAAGAGCTCGGCACCCAGGGCGATGCTGATGTCGTTGGTATTGAAGGCGTCAGCCAGGTCGTCATGGCAGGAGCCCTCGGCTTTTGCCCGTAGCAGGCGGCCATAGGAGAAGCCACCGCATGCCTGCACCTTATAATAGCCTTCATCTTCCTTGTACCAATCCTTATAGCAAAACATGACCGGCACCTCCACGTATTGCAAAAAGATGTTGATGTCTCCATTAGGGCACTTGGGAGAACCGTATTTGTTGTAGCTGCCCCGCTGCGCATAGAGCAGCTCGATCAGCAATTCCTTCTTGTCGCCGAGGTCGGCAGCTGCCCGCAGCCCGCCGTGAATCCCTAAGCGGTTGTAACCGCCGACGTCATCCCCCGTGATCTGGGAGGCATTGAGGCCGCCCACCATACCTGCCTGGAACCGCCGCCGGGCCTGGGCGGAAGCTTCCTGATTCAACCATCCGATTGTCAGCGCACACAGTAGAAATGCGAGAGAGATCTTGTTTAGCATGGGTGTAGTTTTTTCCGGTCGTTGATGTCAGCGCGCATCCTTTCCATTTCAGCATCCACCCAGGTTTTGACCTGGCTCAGCAGCTCGGCTGAGTCGCCGGAGCGGAAAGCGGGTCCGTAACTGATGTCAACTGCTGTTTTTTTGCGCCCAAATGTACGGAGAAAATGAGGAACAAAGGTATCGTTTCCCACCCAGGCATCTGCTTCCTCGTGGTACTCAATGGCAATGGGCACCATGGGAATCTCCAGGGCGGCCGCCAGGCGAAAAGCGCCTGTATTGAAGCGAATGGTGCCCGGTTCCATGTGCGTGGTGCCCTCCGGATAAACCAGCACGGAATAGCCCTCACGCAGGCAATTTTCCATGGATTGCAGGGTGTTGGAACGGCTCTCCCTGCTTTCCCGCTTGACGAACATGATGCCGGTGGCACGGGCTGCGAAACCAATGAGGGGCCAGGAACTCATCTCTGCCTTTGCCACCGGCAGGACCTCCAGGTCTTTCAGCACCACGATGGGGTCGAAGTAGGATCTGTGGTTGCCGACATAGAGGCAGGGTCCCTGGCAAGGCAATGCACCTTTGCTGCGCACGCTGACGCCAAGCAGCTTCATGGTGCAGCGGGCCCAGCGTTTGCGCACCCTTAAGGCAAAGGAGAGGTTGTTCCTGACGAATGCCGCGCGCACGACCGCCGGGGACACCACTACTATCGTCCAGGCGGACAAGGCCGCTGCCCGGCCGATGGCTGTTATTGTTTGAAGGTTCATTTTTTGTTCAATTCCCCGGTTATTCCAGGTCTTCCCGACAAACCAGGACTCCACTTTGCAATCAAAGGTAAGTTCCAGCGAGCGCAGAGCGCACCGGCTCTTGCGGTCATGAAACTGCACATATTGGCTCGTAAAAGCTTGCTCGAATTACGGTTTTATTTTTGCACGGGTTGTGGCGCAGCCAGCTGTAAACTTGGAGTCCACCAGTAAATCAAGGATTCAGCTCCTTGCGCAAGGCCTCTATCATCTCATAAGGCACATCCCTGAGATCTAGTAAGATAAATCCGTCCAGGACATCGGAAAACTGGGGATCCACATTGAAGCTGATAAACCTGGCATTAAGCCGCAGGTATTGCCGCAGCAGCACCGGAAGCCGGATGTGGTCCGGCTCTATGTCCTCAATCAGATTGTCCAGAGCCTGGAGCTCCTGGCCAAGGCTATTAGCCAGCAATTCGATGTCAACTTTGTCCACCTTGACTTTGAATGGCTTGCGGGGCTTCAGGAATTCGGCCAGCTCCTTGTCAAAGTAATACTGGCGAATGTAGGAGACTATAACTGCCCTGGACATGCTGGAGTAGTGCTTGCTGATGCTCACAGGGCCGTAAAGATAGCGATATTGCGTGTTTTTTATCAAAAACCCAAGGATGCCGCGCCACAGCATGAACAGCGGCAGGCGCTTCTTCTGGTAGGCAGGCACTACGTAGGAGCGCCCCAGCTCAATGGATTGCTTCATGATAGGGTAAAAACCGGACTCGATCTTGAACAGGCTGCTGACGTAGAAGCCGGTGGGGCCATATCGCTCGAAAATCAAATCGCCCCGGCCCATCCGGTACCCACCGGCGATGCAGGCCTGCTCCCTGTCCCACAGAATCAGCTGTTGGTAGTACAAGTCGAACTCGTCCAGGTCCTGTGACTTGCCGCTCCCCTCCCCCACTGCCCGGAACGTGATCTCCCGCAGGCGGCCGATTTCCTGCAGGACGTTGGGGATTTGTCTGGCATCCGCCACCAGAATATCGAACTCGCCCTGCGAGGCAATGACCTGTCCGAAGGGAAGTTGCCGGATCTCGGCAGCGATGAGTGCAGGATCAACCGGCTCGCGAATCGGTTCTTGTTCCTCCTTTTTCCGAAACAGGCGCCCGAACAAACTGGAAGAAACCTCCAGGGCAGAACCCAGGGAGTAGATTTTCGACTGGATGTAGCGCTTGAGGTCCTTGGGCTTGCCGATCCGCTCTAATTCCTCCGGCGGGATTTCAGTGCCGGTGCGGACCGTGATGACAAGCGGCTCCCCGCGGTTCAGCCGCATCAGCTGCGTCCCGAGCGGGGGACTGAAATAGGCCGGGAAGGGGACTTTCAGGCGGATGGGCACCACCGGCATGGCGGTTCGAAGGACGGACCTCATGATGCGGTTGAGCAGGCGGTTGCGCACAGGGGCATCCAGCGAGCGGTCAGCAAAGCGAAGGATGAGCCCAACGGAGCAGCCCTCCGACCTGGCGGTCATGATGGCTTTCAACACCTGCCTGCTGTAGTCCTTCCAATGCAGGAGATTAAACTTCACGGGCAGGCGCCAGGGTTCCTCACCTGCTTTTTTCCGCTTGCCGTTAGTGATGATCTTGAAGGGGATGCCAGCCTCCATGAATAGCCTGGCGAGCACGCTTTCGTCCATCTCGTCAGCCGCATGGTTGGCGATGAAGAGCACGGGATTGCTTACCCGGAGGTTTTTCAAATCCCTGCGATTGCATTCTATCAGCAGCCTGGGTTCCTCCGGCGACTGTTGTTCGATGGCAAGGAGTGTGTCTTTGTTGGGTTCTTTCATGAAAAGTAAATGTACGCTGCCAGAATTCTACATCGCTCATGCGTCATTGAATCACAGCGGTTTGAAAGATGATGGCCGGAAAGCGGCACAAGTTAGCCATCTTGTTGAGGAAATCTTTTTACTGACTCCTTTGGAATCCAAAATTAATTTATAATC
>JBEAYO010000437.1:0-3566 GCA_041159285.1 Bacteroidota bacterium
TTTTCAAGTAAGGGGCAAAACACCCCGGCGACTTTTGAAATAGCCTAAAAAGAAAGGACGTTCTTCAGCAACAGCCCGTGCGTGCTATTCCACCGTCACCCTCCCTCCTTCCGAATGGCTTGTAAACTCAGGAGCGTACATACACTGGATAGTGGTGGTGCCCGTCGAGAAATCTCCGCGGTAAGTTGCTCGAAGCGGGTACTCAAATACATAAGTGCCCTTGGGCAGCCATGAGAAAAAGAAGTTCGTGGCAGCATCGCGGGTATTCTCGAAGTAACCCAGTCCTCCCTGCCAATTATAGGAGCTCAGGACATTGACCGGCTCGAAGCCCCCTGCCCGCATGTCCTTCATGTGCACGTACTCCATGTCTCGGTCCACGCGGAGCTCAATGCGCACCATTATCTTATCGCCCACCTTAAAGCTTTCACCCGCATTCAAGGTTTCAAGCACCTCTCCCGTAGGCGTGTTCACCACCCTGAACAGTTTCCGCTGCAACTTCAGGGGTGTTTCCTCAAATGATTTGATCCGGTCGAGCTGCTCGAAATACTGCCAGTAAACGGCGCCCCAGGTGATGACGCGGTTGGGATTGGAAATCCTGACCTCCGCGAGATCCGCGGAAACTGCGCTACCGGGTACTCTGGCCTTGAAGTAGCCCGTCCCGGCCTCAGCTGACAGCTGGGCAGCCTTCACAGCAGCGTTGAAATTATCGGCTTGACGGCCTCCAGGGCTCCCCACCGTGATAGCCACAGGCTGGTTGTCCTCCAGCCAGTTCTCCCCGGTGCTCAGCAAGGCATAGATTGCCATCGAAGTCGCCTTGGTCGTCTTCCAGTCATTGGTCTGCTTGTTTTTCAGGAGCCAAATCTTGAGGTTCTCCACCGATGCAGCATCCCTGGCAATCTCATTGAACACCTCGATCATTAGGGAATGGGTTTCAACGGGCGCCTGGTGCCACCACCAGCCCACGGGGTATTTCCAGTACATGCCGAGATCCTCGCTAAGCAGCGAGCGCTCTTTCAAGGACTTGCTGATCTTGAGGGCGTGGTCAGTTTCTCCTGCCCGGTGAAGGGCTAGCGCGAGCATAGCTTCCAGCGAGAGGCCTTTGTCCAGCCAGTACTTCTTCGCCTGGTCCAGGTAGTAGCGCTGCGCCTTGTCAAGTTCCGGACTGGTTTCAACTTCCCCTGCATAAAATGAGCGCATGTACAAATAATGAATGGCCATATAATCCAGGTGGTCGTCTTCCCATTTCGCCCTGCCTTCCTTGACCAGGCGCTCGAGCTCGCTGTAACTTTTCAATAACATTTGGTCGCAATATGACACTGCCTTGCGGGTCATTTCGCGGGACGCATCTTGATTCCGGGGGGCATCTGCTCCGAGTTTGCGCAAGTGGCCCATCCCGGCGGCGATATGCTGGGTGATATACCAGCTCTCCGGCCCTCCCGAAAACCAAGACCAGGCACCCGATGGGCGCTGGCTCTCCAGAAGCTTGGCCAGTGCCGATTCTTTCCGGTAGGACATCGTGTTCAGGTCGAACAGCAGCCCGATGTTGTTTTTCCGCTGCGTCTCGCTTTGGGCCTCCAGCACCCAGGGTGTCTCTTCTAGCAGGGCGGTCTTCAGTTCCTCATTTTTTGTCAGGTTGCTCTCAAGTGCAGCCGGTTGCAAACTGCGCCAGCGGTCGAAAACCTCCTTGATTTTTGGATAGCGGTTGGCTACAGTAGATGCAAGGCTGTTGGCATAGTACCTGGAGAACACCTGTTCGCTGCACTCGTAGGGATATTCCATCAGATAGGGCAAGGCTTGCACTGCGTACCATGCCGGATTTTGGGTGAACTCCAGGGTGAAGGCTTCGTGCTTCAGCGTAGGGGAGTTGCTGTTCTTCAGCGACTTGAAGACAAACTCCCTGGTTTGGCCGCCCTTTACCGGCAGCGGGAGGGATTCCGTCACCAGCATCCGGTTGGTAAGCACCGGCGCCGCGTTGCGCTCGGCATCGCTGAAATCACCTGCTATGGCAATGACGGTATGCTCCAGAGCCGGCAACACGGAAACATCCGGTACTTTTATCTTCCAGAACAGCGGGCTTGACTGCCCGGCAGCCACCGTGAAACGCTGCTGCACAGGCGCGGACGACAAGGAGGTCCAATCCAGCTTCTCTCCTGTCAGGGCATTCACCAGTTCCAGCTTTGCCTCACCGGAGAGGGTGGTGTCGGTCATGTTCACGACCTTGGCCGAGAACTCGAACACATCGTTCTCCCGGAGAAAACGGGGCGGGTTAGGCGCGACCATGAGGTCTTTGCTGGTCACCACCTCGCGGGTGGATATGGCAGTTTGCAGTTCGCGCGTATGGGCAAGGGCCAGGAACTTCCACTTCGTCAGCGCTTCGTTCATGGTGAACCTGATCACCACATTGCCAGCAGAATCCGTCATCAGCTGCGGGTAGAAAAAGACCGTTTCGTTCAGGTTGGTACGGACATCCACGGTTGAGAAGTCTAATTTGGCTGGTGGGGCCTCGCTTTCCACCGAGGCTTGTCCTGGTTCAGCCGCCTCTGCAACGGCAGGTGCAGGGGCAGCTGATTTTGCAGCCTTGCCCTTCATGGTTATTTCCATGGGAATAGCGCTCAACACTCGCTGATCAGCCTCCAAAGGGCTAAAAAGGTTAAATAATCCATAGCGATTCCAGTCGAACCAATTAAGACCCTGGTAATAGCGATTGATTGATCCGTCAATATAAGCGTAATCATCATAAGCAGGTATTTCCGCCACGGTTTCGTTGTACCCCAGGGGCTCACAACTATTCCAGGCATAGGAGACCGGCCAGGGTTTCAAGTCCCAGGAGTTGGCAGCAAAGGCATCCAGCGACAAGTCATACATGGCCACTGCCAACTCGGCTGCCACTTTTTCATTTTTAGGCCCCTTGATGGTGACCACCCACTCCTCCTCCTGTCCCGGAGCCAGCTTGTCGCGGAAGGTGCCATAGCTGATGGTCAGGTCCTTGTTGCTCCAGGGAATATTCAAAACTCCCCTTGAGTTGAAAGAGCGGTTTTCCCTGGCGAAGGAATAGCTGTAGTTCACATTGCCACGATGGGTTTCCAGGATTGCAAATGTCTCTTTGTGCAAAACACTTACATGCAGCCATTTGCGCAATAAAAGATCGCCGTCTTTTTCCATTTCAAGCAGTACATGCTGGTTTTTCAGGCTGGATGCAAAAAACAAATCGGCGCTTTCACCCGGCTCGAATTTGTCGTCCCCATCAGCAGAGATACCCTGGTTGTGCCGGCAAGCGGCAGGGGCTGGAAGTCCAGCGCCATTGTTGGCAAAGGTGCTGAAATAAGCCCTGCTCTCCACCGTTTCCCCAAAGCGGTCTGAAGCAGTCAGTTTGAGCAGGTACCAGCCGGGTTTCAGCTTGCCGGCCGGAATTTGGAGCTTACTGCTTTTTTCAGTGTCAAAACCGGTGCTCAATATTTCCTGGCTGACAGGCCAGTTCTGCACCTTGTCCTCACCAGCCCAGGCAATATCCGGAAAGGAAGCCTTGAAATCCTTTTCGGACATGGCGCGCCGATCCGGGACTTCCC
>JBEAYO010000438.1:0-3562 GCA_041159285.1 Bacteroidota bacterium
CGGCGTCCCGCTCAGGAGCCTGTATCAAAAGACCCTTTGCGAGGCGGAAGGGGGATTTTGGGGCATTCGGCCGGCCCCAGGCCGGCCGAATGCCCTTTCCGGGGAACAACCGGCGCCGGCAAAACGAATTGCCGGCCCTTTTAAGTCAGATTTCTTTAAGAAAGGGCCACCCGCATGCGGGTATTTTCAGACAACCCTTCCCGGTAGCCGGTGCCCGCATGTGGTTCCCGGCTTTGCCCGGCTGCCAAAAATACTCAAACTTGTTCATGATTTGAGCAGAAGTGGGGCAACTTTTTATCAAATCAGATCGATTCCTGGCAATCAATGGCAGCTATAATTCAACAAGGCTCACAATGCTATCACCTCCCCCTCCACCAGGGCAAAGACCCGGTCCTCCCTGGCAGCCTGGATGAGGGAAAGCCCTGTGAACAAGCTGAAAGCCGGCAAAACTGCCCTGTTTCCGGCAAACCAGAAACAGGGGAATCTCAGGCGCTGGCGGCCAGGCCCCAGCAGGCCGACGCCAGGATGCAGGTGCCCGCAAAAGGTGTAGGCTGACGGCTCCCCAGGTGCCGGCGGATGGTGCACAAAGCGAAACGGCCCGGCCGTGTAGCCGTCCGGAACCAGCTCCAGGCCCAGCGCCTGGTATTGCGTTGCCTTCAAAATGTCGTGATTGCCCTTTACCAGCACCATGTCCACAGCGGGAAAACCCTGCCGCCAGGATTTGAAACGCTCCACGTCGAGGTTGGACTGGGCGTGGAACATGTCTCCCGTCACCAGCAGCCGGCCGGGGTTGAACTGGCGGATCAGCCCGGCCAGCCTGTCGAGGTCGGCCTCCTGCACCAGCCCCGGCACCGGAATGCCCGCCTTGCGGAAATGCCCGCCCTTGCCGATGTGCAAATCAGACAGGATGAGGGTGCGCTCATTTTCCCAGAATACCGCCCGTCCCGGGCTGAGCAGCAGGGATTGTCCCTGGATTTCTATGGGCAAGGTGTTCATGTACTTAATATTACAGTGACTGCAACTGCATGCGCTTGATGCGCTCCGCCAGCTTCTCGCTGCTCAGGTTTTCCCGCAGGCTGTCCACCTTGATGGGAAAGGAGAAGGGGGTCAGCTTGGCCGGTTTTTTAAAGACGATCTTGCCGGCGGCTATTCGATCCAGGGCCTGGCGAAGGCGTGCCTCCTCCAGCTGGCGGTCGAAGACTTCCTGGAAGGCCTGCCGCAGCAGCAGGTTGTCGGGGTCATAGGTCTCGAAAACGCCGAAGAGCAGCGCGGAGGAGGATTGCAGGTGCTTGTTTTGCTTGAAATTGCCGGGATAGCCCTGGAAGACGAGCCCGGCGATGACGGCGATGTCGCGGAACTTGCGCCTGGCCAGCTCCGCCGCGTTGATGCTGTGCTGGATGTCGGCCAGCAGGTTATCCGTGCTGAAAAGCTGCCGGAATTCTTCCGCCTCCAGCGGAAAGGGCTGGTCGCTCAACAGTTCGAACCCGTAGTCGTTCATGGCGATGGAGAACGTGATGGGCTGCCGCCGGCTCAGCCTGGCGGCCAGCAGGGCGGCCATCACCTCGTGCACCAGGCGTCCTTCGAAGGGGTAGGCGAAGAGGTGGTAACCATCGCGGGTTTGAATGTACTCCACCAGGGTCTCGTCCACGGCGGGCAGTGCCGACCGCTCCTGTTGCAGGAGCAGCAGGGGCGCCAGCGCTTCTGTCTCGGGATAGGCAATTGTGCCTTCAGCGGCTTCGTGGACAATCTCCCGCAGGGTCTGCCCCAGGTTCGAGGACAGCGGGATCCTTCCCCCCAACCAGCTGGGGACGCGGGCGTTTTTGGCATTCGACCGCTTCACAAACACTGTCATTTCCTTGACCTGCACGAACTCAAGGGTGCGGCCCGCCAGGGTGAACACATCCCCGGGCTTCAGCTTGGAAATGAACCATTCCTCGATGGTTCCCACGAATCCGCCGGACAGGTATTTCACCTTGAGCACGGCATCGCTCACGATGGCGCCGATGTTCAGGCGGTGGCGCAGGATGGTGCGCCGCGAGGTGATCCGCCATTTGCCATCCTCTCCTGTTTCGACCTTGCGGAACTCCTCATAGGCATTGAGGGAACCCCCGGTGCTGATGAAGGCCAGCAACTGTTGCCATTCCGCCGGCGTCAGGTGCCGGAAACAGTGGGTGTCCAGCACCTCCGGCAGGATTTCTTCCGGGTAAAAGCCGTCGCCGCAGGCCAGGGTGCAGAGGTACTGGATGAGGACATCGAAGCAGAGCAGGGGCGGCTGGGGTTGTTCCATGGTGTTGTCCGCCAGGGCCCGCTTCAGGGCTGCCGCCTCCGCCAGCTCCAGGGAATGCGTGGGCAGGAAGTAGATGCTGCTCGTCGCGTCGGGGGAGTGGCCGCTCCGGCCGGCTCGCTGCAGGAAACGGGCGACGCCCTTGGGGCTGCCCACCTGCACGACTGCATCCACCGGTCTGAAATCCACGCCGAGGTCCAGGCTGGAGGTGGTCACGACGGCCTTCAGGATGCCTTTGCCGAGGGCATCCTCCACCCATTCGCGCAGTTCCCGGTCGATGGAGCCGTGGTGGAGGGCCAGCAGGCCGGCCAGGTCGGGGTAGGCGTCCAGCAGGGCGTGGTACCAGATCTCCGCCTGGCTGCGGGTATTGGTGAAAAGCAGGGTAGTGGTGTTGTCCTGGATGACGGGATAGACCTTTTCAATCAGTTTGATGCCCAGGTGGCCGGCCCAGGGGAAGCGCTCGATTTCGTCGGGCAGCAGACTCTGGACGGAGGTAGCCTTGGACAGGTTTGCGCGAAGCAGCACGGCCTGGGCGGAGCTGTTGCCCAGCAGTACGTCCATGGCTTCCTCCAGGTTGCCGATGGTGGCGGAGATGCCCCAGATGCGGAGTGGCGTGCCCCGGCCTGGTTGGCCGGCGATGGTCCTCAGCCGACTGATGGCCAGGGTGGTCAGCACCCCGCGCTTGCTGCCCAGCAGCTCATGCCACTCGTCCACCACGATGGCCTGCAGGCCGCTGAACCAGCCGGCGTGGTCCTTCTGGGAGAGCAACAAGTGCAGGCTTTCCGGGGTGATGACGAGGACTTCCGGCATTTGTTTTTTTTGTTTCTGGCGCTCGGAGGAGGAGGTGTCGCCGCTGCGCAGCCCTACTTCCCAGGGCAGGCCTGTTTCCTCGCAGGCTTCCTGCATGGCGCGCCGCAGGTCCTTGGCGAGGGCTTTCAGAGGGGTGATCCAGAGCATCTTCAGACCGTTCTTCCGGAGGCTGCTCCACTCCTCCGGGTGCTGGTTCATCCAATCCATCAGCAGGGGCAGGAAGAGGGCGAACGTCTTCCCGCAGCCCGTGGGGGCATTTAGCAGTCCGCTGTCGCCGGCGACATAGTGCTGCCAGGCGGCTTCCTGGAAGGGGAAGGGAGCCCGCTCTTTTGACTCGAACCACTGCCGGATTTGCCGATAACCCGGGGTTGAATGCATGGTATTGTCTGATGATGGCATTTTTTATTACGCTTACTGGTAACTGTTAGGCATCCCTTGCGGGGTGCTGCTTACCTTCCGGAAAGGGCG
>JBEAYO010000439.1:0-3560 GCA_041159285.1 Bacteroidota bacterium
GTCTTAACTTTGCAGCGGCAAGCGCCATACGACCAGTTCCTGCCGAACCCCCCCAGGGCAGAAATGCAGCAAGGGTAGGCGGTTGAGCGGTGCGGTGTGGTTGCTTGCCATATTTTTTTTCATCCCTCTTCGCCGAAAGAGCTGCTGACATAAAGCCAACCATCGCCAGCTAAAGCGCCATGCCCGCAATGACTACCCTCAGCGATAAAAAAGACATCCGCCAACTCCCCCTCCCTGAACTCCAGTCCATGCTCGCCGCCGGCGGCATCGAAAAATTCAGGGCCAAACAAATCTGGGAGTGGCTCTGGAAAAAAGGCGCCCATTCCTTCGAGGAGATGTCCAACCTCTCCAAGCCGCTGCGACAACAGCTCGAGGAGCAGTTCGCCATCAACGCCATCAGCACTGACAAGGTGCAGCATAGCCTCGACGGCACCATCAAATCGAGGTTCCGGCTCTACGACGGCAGCCTCATCGAATCTGTCCTGATCCCGGCTCCCGAAGACAAGCGCTTCACGGTCTGCGTCTCCAGCCAGGTGGGCTGCAGCCTGACCTGCAAGTTCTGCGCCACCGGCCAGATGAAACGCGTGCGCAACCTCGACGGGGCGGAGATTTTCGACCAGGTCGTGCTCGTCAACCGCCAGTCGGAAGCCGCCTATGGCCACCCGCTGACCAACATCGTTTACATGGGCATGGGAGAACCGCTGCTGGCCTACCGCCCCGTCATGGACAGCATTGAACGAATCACTGCCGCCGATGGCCTGGGCATGTCCCCGCGGCGCATCACCGTCAGCACCGCCGGCATCGCCAAAATGATTGTCAAGCTGGCCGACGACCAGGTCCGCTTCAACCTGGCGCTATCCCTCCACGCCCCCACGGATGAGAAGCGGGACAAGATCATGCCCATCAACGAGCAGAATAACCTCAAGGCGCTCATGGACGCCCTGGACTACTTCTGGCACAAAACCCGGAACCGCATCAGCTACGAGTACATCGCCTTCCGGGACTTCAACGACAGCGAGCAGGACGCCGCCAACCTCCTGAAGCTCTGCCGCAGCTTCCCCGTGCGCGTGAACATCATCGAGTACAACAAGGTGGAGGGGCTCAATTTCCACAAGTCGGACGAGGACCAGCTCGACCGCTTCGCCCGCTATCTCAGCTCCCACGACGTCACCGTGACGGTCCGCCGCAGCCGCGGCAAGGACATCGACGCCGCCTGCGGGCAATTGGCCAATAAATCCTGATGGTAAAAGAAAGAGTGCTCGGCAAGCATGTGGCCCGCCGAGCACCAAAAAAAATGCCCGGCTGCGGTTAACCGCAGCCGGGCATTTTTTTTGTAGCGGAGCTGCGCCCCACTACCTTTTCAAATAGGGGACAATTCACTCTCCAGCGACTACAATTCGCAGCCTCCCGTGAAACCAGTGGCATCAAACTCCGTCTCCAGGTAGCCCACCTCGTTGCCGTCAAAGGCCTCTATAATCAGGCCGTTTTTGGCGCCGTTTCGGATGGGACTGCAATATTCAAATAAATAATAGCTGTTGGCCTCGCTGTTGACGATGGAGGCGATCTGCTGGAAAACAGTGGTCATCTGGGCAATGGAGGCAGCCTGGAAAAAGCCATTGCGGCCGACTTTCTGCAAATCCGTTGAGTTGATTTCATTGCCCACGCCCAGTGTGAACCAGGTGATTTCCTTGGGAGAACCTGTCACGGCCGCGTAGGCATCCTCCTTCAGGTAGCGGTCGGCGCGGTCCTCCCCGTCCGTGAAGAGCACGACGGAGGCAGCGGAGGTGATGTCCTGGTTCTGGAAGCCGGCGAGTACACCCTCGGCGATATCTGCCGCTTTGATGACGGCGCCGTAGAGGTCCGTGGAGTTGTCATTACTGATGTTCGGCGTGATGGAATTGACAGCAGCCCTCAGTTCAAAGATATCGGAAGTGAGTGGCTCCAATTGGTGCAGCTCGTCCTCGCCGTCGAACCACCAGATACCCATCTGCTTGGAGGGGTCCGGCGTGGTCGGCATCACTTCTTCGATGAAGGCCACGGCAGCCTCCTGGAGGTCCTCCAGCGAAGTCTCCAGTACACTGCCGCTCAAGTCGAGCACCAGGATGGTGGAGTGGTTGAAGACCTGCTCCCGGCCGGAGATTTTCCGCTTGGCCTCGAACTTGGAGATTTCGGTGTAGCACTTGTCGTTCAGGCCTTTTTCGAAGATGACGAAGTTGTCCTCTGTCAGGTAACCCACCGGGTTGTTGTTGGCGTCCTGCACTTTGAAGAAAATGGAGATCTTGGAGGGCTGGCTGACGGTCGGCCCTTCCAGCACGGTAATCTTGAGTTGTTCCTTGTTGGGTTCCCTCCAGCAGTTCCCGTCTTCTTCTTCCTTGCAGGCATTGGTGGAGAAGATCAGGGCAAAGAGGGCTGACAATAACAGGACTTTTTTCATAGCATTAGCGGTTTGATGTGTTAGATACTTGCCTTGGCGGGGCATGATGGTTCTTAAACGAAGGCAAATGGCGAAAGATTATATCTCGTTTGTTAATATTTTGCAAAAAAGGTGCTGTCCCAATGTCAAGGGCGTCCGGCAACGCTGTGGCCCGCTGCAGGGTGTCTGTAAGGCAGGCGCCTATGGCGAAAGGGCTCCTGGCAAGCGCACAACATTAAATAGAAGCTTTTTCGGAAAAAGCAAAAAGCCCTGGGCGACGAAGGCGCCCAGGGCTTTGTTGCAGCTATATATGCCGGCGATTAGCGGCCTCCTCCGAGGCCTTTAGTGCCTGCCGGAACGCTTTCCTCGCTGGGCTTTGCATTTACCTTACCCTTGATTTTCAAGGTGTGGGTGGCAGTAGCCTCGTTGGTGGTCAGCGTCACTGTCTTCTGGAATGGGCCAATGCGCTTAGTGTCGTAGCGAACCTCGATAGTTCCGGCTTCGCCAGGAAGGATCGGGTCTTTCGGATAGCTGGGCACAGTGCAGCCGCAGCTGCCCTTGGCATTGGTGATGATGAGCGGCTCGTTACCGGTGTTCGTGAATTTGAAGACGCGCAGCGGCTCGGAATCCTGCATGATTTCGCCGTAGTCCACTTCAGTGGATTCGAACTTCATGACGGGACCTGACTGTGCAACGGCTGCGGCTGCAAAGAAAGTGAACAGGGAAAAAGCGATGAATAGTTGCTTCATTGGATGTAATTTTTTTATGGTTGGTATAATAACTTGGTTTGCGTTATTGATTGCAAATATAAGTCCATCGTCTGAATTATGGAACTGATTATCCATTTGATGCCAGTTAATGAGTTGTTAACGTTGTAAAACCCTTGGTTCTTTGCCGCTCTGGCCTTGCCTTCCAACTTGCCGGGAAAGGGCTTTGACAGGGCTGCCTCCTAAGTCAGTTGCGCTATTTGAAAATAATGTGCGGTGCTGCGCAGGCTCCGGCTTTTCTCATCCACCACGCCTGGCGGTGCCACTTCCCTTCCGGAATGGGCGGTTGGGGGGGCCCCCCGCGCCCCCCCCCCCCCCCCCCCCCCCCCCCCCCGGGGGGGGGGGGGGGGGGGGCCCCCCCCCCCCCCCCCCGCGGGAAA
>JBEAYO010000440.1:0-3559 GCA_041159285.1 Bacteroidota bacterium
CTTTCCGGGAGGCCAGCGGCATCTGGAAGGGTGGCTGAACAGTTACGGTTTTTTTATTCCTGATTTTGCAGGATTGAGGTGCAGAAGATGAGCACTTACGAACAAAAAGCCAGCGATGTCATGGCTGTTGTAAATGCGGTGACAGAAGATGAAGTCAGTGATGGCTGAGCCGAAAACCTTTAATAGACTTGTTGCGGCTGGCAGGGCAAGACAGCGCGGCCGGGGAATTCTGGCGAAGGCAAGGCCTGGGTGGCCTCATCCTACAACTCAAACTCCCCTTCCGTCCTACCGGCGTTCAAAATCTTCGTCAGTTTTGACCGCTCCGGCAGTATGACGTAAATCATGTTCGTCTGCTGGCGGAACTTCTCCAGAAAAACAGTGCTCTGCACCTTCAGTGAATGCTGGCGCTGCAGCGGGAGCTGCCGGGTATTGAAAGTGACCAGCACCTGGTCGTTCTTCTCACGCAGCGATTGGAAAGTCAGTTCCTGCTGCTGTTGATTGCTCCAGAGCGAAAAATGCCGGCGGATGTACTCCACGGCATCCTTTTCCTTCAATTCCGGCGCAATGGGATTGTCGTACAGGCAATCCCTCAGGTCATCCTGGAAAAGGTAAAACTTCAGCTCGAACAACTGCCTGGGCTGGTCGTAGATGATTTCACAGACACTCAGCTTGAAGTCGTGCTCCACCGCGGGCGGAGCACCCCCGAAGGCAGGCAGCATGAGCAGCAAAAGGAACAAAGGCGTGATCATGATTTTTTAAATAAAAATTCCAGCAGGGCACTTGGCCTTGGTGTTATCCGAAATATCCCTGCATAATGAGAATCAAGGCTCCGCCGGCGCCAGCCCCGGACACAAACAGGTTCCAGTCCCGGTGCCTGAAGGCAAAGGCTTTTGTCAACAGGAAAAACAAACCGTAAAACACCGCCACGATGATGAGCTGCCCCAGCTCAATCCCCACATTGAAGGAAAACAGCGGCCAGGCTATGCTGCCGTCCTCTCCCATCAGCGATCGGAAATAATTGGCGAATCCCATGCCGTGTATCAGTCCGAAGAACAATGCCAGCAGGTAATTGATGGAAACCGCTTTTGAAAAAAGACTGCCCGCTGCTTTTTTGGTGCCGACATTGTGCAAGGCCGTCAACAGGATGGTGAAGGGGATGAGCAATTCTACCAGTTCGGAGGGCACCTGCAGGAGCTTGAAACCCGACAAGACCAGAGTGATGGAGTGCCCGAGCGTGAAGGCGGTGATCAGGATCAGGATCCGTTTCCAGGCCGCCAATTCATACACGGCGCACAGGGTGATGACGAACAGCATGTGGTCGAAGGCCGTCAGGTCGGTGATGTGCTGTATGCCCATCTGGACAAAGGTCAGGAACTCGTTCATTGGCTTGTGTTTATCGCAGGATGATTTTCCCGGACCAACTGTTGGCTCCGGAAAACGCGCGGTAAAAATAAATGCCGGCCGGCTGATTGCCAAATGCCGGCAAGGCCGTTGCTCCGGCGCCGGAAATACCGCTTTGGCTGAATACCATCCGGCCGTTCAGGTCGTAAAGTGAAAAGCGGATGTCGCCGCTGCAGTTTTCCGCTTTTATAAACAGCTGCCCGGAGCTGGGGTTGGGATAAACCTGGAGGCTGGACGGGGCAGCGGTTACCTTGACGCTGTTCACGGATTCAAGTGCCAGCTCCACGGCAGCCAGGGCATCTACCCGACCGAAGCCGTAGGTGTGGTTGGGAACCTGGCTTCCCGGCACGCCGCCGCAGTTCTGGTCAGTCGTCTTGGGAACGGCGGTTTGTTCGATGATGTTTTCGATTACCTCGACTTGCCCGGCGAGTTCCGGGTTGGCGGAGATGACCAACGCCACCAGTCCGGCTACGTGGGGTCCGGCCATGCTCGTCCCCGAGAAGCTGGCATAGCCGCCATTGGGGATGGCGGAGCGCACGCCCACACCGGGAGCGGCTACATTCGGCTTCATTCGGCCGCTGCCGTCCACCTGCACGGGCCCGCGGCTGCTGAAGCCGGCGATAGTGTCATTCTGGGCGGTGGCTCCCACGGCGAAGCTGCCCTCATACATGGCGGCCGGTGCCGACACCGAGCTGCATTCGCTGCCGCTGTTGCCGGCAGAGACGACCACCACGGTGCCTGCCGCCCTCAGGTTGTCGATGGCCTGGTCCATGAGCGCAAAGTTGGAGGGGTTGCAGCCCTCCACTTCGGGGCAATACCAGGAATTATTGATGACATGGGGTGCCTTGGAGGGGTCTGGATTCTGTCCGTCCAGGTTCGTCGGTGCCAGAAACCACTGGAAGCACTCAAGATAGGTAGAGGCGCTGCCCCAGCCGCGCTCCATGTTCCGGCAGGCGCACCAGCGCGACTCGGGTGCCACTCCGATGACATTGTCGCCGTCCAGGCCGGTCATCGTCCCCATGGTGTGGGTTCCGTGGAAGTTGTCGTCGCAGGGCACGGGCGAATCCAGCCCGCAGGGGTTGAGCGTGTCGCTGTTGAGCGGGCTGTAGCTGTGGATGGCATCGTGCCAGTTGTAGTTATGGTCGGCCTCGTCGCTGGCGGCGTCGTAGCCGCGATAGCTGGGTTTCAGGGCCGGGTGTTCCCAGTCGTAGCCGGTGTCCTGGCCGCCGATGACAACGCCCTGTCCGCGATAGCCGAGCGCCCAGACGTCGTCGGCATTGATCCGCTCCAGTCCCCATTCGATCAGCGAACGGGACTGGGGGCCGTTTTCCAGCTCCACGTCCAGGGGTTCCTGCATCCGGAACGCGGCGTTGTCGATGATGTTGGCAACGTCATCGCGGCGGGCGATGGTTTGCAGCAGTTCGGGGCTGCCGGTCACTGCCAGGAGGTTGACGATGAAAAAGCTTTTCCATTCGGAGCGCTGCTCCTGGAGGAAGGCGATCAGGCCAGCCTGGGAGGCATCAGCTCTCTGCTTCAGTTGCGTGAAGACATAGCTAGCTTTTTGGTCCTTTCCTTTCAACTGGCCGGCCTGTGGAAGCGGGGCCTGCTCCTTCATGAGCACGAGGAAGGGGAGTTGTGCTGGCTGGCCGGCCATTTTTTTCCAGAGGGCTTCGTCTATTTTTTGCGGCCATGTCTGCAGTTCCTGCGCCTGGGTGGATGTCGCCAGGCTGATGAGGCAAAGGAAGAATAGAATTTTTTTCACTTTTACGATGGTATTTTATAAGCCTTGAAGAGTTGGGTTTCCTGTTGTCCCGGGTCTTCCCGAATATCGACAACCTCTTCTTACCTGATAAGCTACAGTTCGAGCAAGAGTTAAGCGCAGCATCTCTTGCTCGAACTGTAGTCACTTGCACGGGAGGCACAGCTGTTCCGAAAGCCCTGAAAAAAAATTAACAATGCTTCCCAAATGAAAATCACCCGGACTTTTTGGCAGCATAATAATGCCCAGTTCAACAAACTGGCCTAAAAAGGTTAGGGTTTTCAATGCGAAACATTTTTATGTTGCCAAAAACATAACATAACAAATATTGCGGTGCGCTGCACCTGGGGGCGGGGTTGGCGCGAAGCTACAAATATTGCGGTGCGCTGCACCTGGGGG
>JBEAYO010000441.1:0-3558 GCA_041159285.1 Bacteroidota bacterium
TAGTCGCACAGGGCGAAGCCCCGCACGACTTTTGCGGGAAGGCGCCCCGCTCCGCGCCCTTTTCAAACGAGGGTGTCTCGCCAAGTGGTCTTTTGATACAGCCTGCCATGCCACCGCTCAAAAGGGGATTAAATAGTCGGATGAATACGGCCAGTAACATTGAGAATTTTGCCGCCGCTGATAAAAGAAATCACTTTTTTCCATGAACGTAAAAAAAACAGTTATTTTTAGCGCCGGATATTTCAAAATAATATATGCCAAACAGTAAGAAGCCAACTAATAATCATTTAAAAAATCATTGAATTATGCATCCAGCGTACAAACTCATGATTATCGCCTGGGCTGCTGTGGCCGCCTGGGTAGCATTCGTCATCTACACCAATCGAAAAGTCCATCCCCGCGCACTCTTCACCCTCTTCATGGTGGAGCTCTGGGAGCGCTTCAGTTATTACGGAATGCGGGCCATCCTGGTGCTGTACATGACCTCCGAGTTGATCAAGGGTGGTTTTGGCTTTGACGACAAAACAGCCTACGGGATTTACGGCGCCTATGGTGCATTGGTCTATCTCACCCCGATCTTAGGCGGCTATCTGGCTGACAAGATGATGGGCTTCAGGAAAGCGATTATGTGGGGAGCCCTGCTGATGGCAGCGGGCCAATTCACCTTGTTCCTGGATGACCAGTTCACATTTTTCATCGGCCTTGCCCTGCTGGTCATCGGAAACGGCTTTTTCAAGCCCAATATTTCCAGCATGATTGGCCGCTTTTATCCTGACGGAGACCCTCGCAGGGACGGCGCCTTCACCATTTTCTACATGGGCATCAACATCGGTGCCTTCCTGACGCCGCTCACCTGTGGTGCCATCGGTGAAATCGAAGGCTGGCGCTGGGGCTTCCTGACCGCGGGCATCGGCATGCTGGCGGGTTATCTCATTTTCCTCTGGGGACAGGGGCAAGGAGACTATCAGGAAGAGGGTTTGGAGCCGAAGGGAGGCTCAGAACTGAAGATCGCCGGGCTCAACGGCAAGATTTTCCCCTATGTGTTCACCTTGGTTTTAGTGCCGATTGCCTATTTGCTCATCAAGCAAAACGATGTGGTTGACTACATGCTGGGAATCATAGGCGCTGCGGTCATCATCTACATGCTTTTCGTGATTGCACCAAAATATGAAAGAGCCCAGCAGCAGCGGATCTGGGTGATAGTGCTCCTGTTGCTGTTTACCACTGTTTTCTGGACCTTCTTCGAGCTGGCGGGCTCCGCCATGAACCTGTTCACGGAGCGCAATGTCAACAAGAGCCTGATGGGCTTCGAGATGACTACCACCTTCTTCCAATCTGTGAACCCCTTGTTCATCATGATCTTTGCGCCGGTGTTCTCCTGGATGTGGATCAAGTTGGCCAAGTCTGGCAAGGAGCCGAGCGCTCCCTACAAGTTCACTTTCGGTCTGGTATTGCTGGGCCTTGGCTTCCTGGTGTTGAACCTTGGCAAAGCCAGCGCTGTGGCGGGTCTGGTACCTGCGATTTTCCTGGTCATGTTGTACTTGTTTCATACCCTGGGTGAACTGGCCCTTTCTCCGGTTGGACTTTCGCTGGTGACGAAGCTGGCTCCCCGCGAGATCGTGGGACTCTTGATGGGCATCTGGTTCTTGTCTTCCTCCATTGCCCACCAGGCAGGCAAGCAAATTGCTGGTTACATGGCAGTCGACCCCTCGGTTGCCTCTGCAGAGGAAGCCATGAACCTGGCCATGGGAGTGTTCAACAACATCGGCTTTTTTGCCATCGGGTCGGGCGTGCTGCTCTTCTTGCTGGGGCCGATGATCAGCAGGTGGATGCACGGGGTGAAGTAATCAGGCCCAGCCTAAAAAAAAGTCCCCTCAGCAGATTGGCTTCGCCAACACGCTGAGGGGACTTTTTTTTTGGTGGAGTACTGAAGGACAGTTTTTTGTCAAATGGCTTGACTTTTTGCTCCGCCAGTGCCGGAAGGGGAATTTTTTGCGCGCGGGGCTTCGCTCCGCACGCCTTTGCGAGAAGGCGCTTCGCCGATGGGTCTTTTGAGACAGCCTGTATCGCCCAAAGAAGGCTCATCGCTCTGCAATCTTCAGGGCTTTTGAGACTCCTCAGTCCATCGCTGCAGATTTGGACAGGTTTGATATGATGCGTCAACCCGGCAGTAGGTAGTGTAAACCTTGCCGGAAATCCAGTCGGCCAGGAAAGAAGACCGCTTTTGCTCAATGGCAGCTGCCTGTATCTTGGCATAATCTCGCTGCAGGCTGGCCACGTGCGGCTCCGTGCGGCTTTGCAGTTGAATGAGCCTGTAAAAGGTCTCCCCGCGGGGGTCTGCAAAACTGAAAGGACTGGAGTAATCGCCGACGTCCATGGTGTCGATGGTGAAGTAAATGGCAGGTTCAAGGTCACCGATCTCAAAGAAGGAGTTGCCTGAGGAGGGATTCACCATCTTCCCATCGTTGTTGTAGCTTTGAACCTGGTCATATCCGAATTTCTTGACAGCCGTGGAGAAGGTCAGGCTGTCCTTGAGGAGCAGCAGCCGGATGGAGTCCAGCCGAGCCCTCACCAGTTCCAGGTCAGCCTCTGTGATGTTGGGCTTTACCAGGATGTGACGGGTGTGAATGGAATTGCCCCGGCGGCTGAGCAATTGGATGAGGTGAAAGCCGAATTCAGATTCCACCACCGGTGAAATCTCGCCTTCTTCCAGCTTGTAGGCGGCCGCCTCGAATTCAGGCACGAACTTGCCCCGCTTGGTCCAGCCGAGGTCTCCTCCGATACGGGCACTGGCAAAATCATCAGAATAAGTCTGGGCAACATTTTCGAACTTCTCACCGTCCTCCACGATGCGCTTGCGCAAGGCCTCGAGCTTGTCTATTGCCAACTGTCGCTCTGTGGTGTTCACACTGGGTTTCAGCACGATTTCTCCGATTTCCACCTCCGCGTTGAAGTAGGGAAGGCTGTCTCTCGGGATTTTCCGGAAAAAGGATTTCACTTCCGAAGGCGTCACCTTGATATTTTGCATCACCTGGGATTTCATACGGTCGGACAGCAGCTGGTTCTTGAGGTCCTCCCGGAAGGCATCCTTCACCTCCGTAATGGTTTGACCGTAGTAATCCTCGAACTGAGATACATTTCCACCCATATATTCCAGGATCTGGTCAATGCGGGCGCCCAACTGGGCTTCAACCTCTTCATCGGTCACCTCCACGCTGTCGAGTTTTGCCTGATTGACCAGCAGTTTTTGGGTGAGCAGGTTCTCCAACACGATGCAGCGGGCATTGGGCGGGAGCTTTCCACCCTGGCGCTCGCTGAGCAGTGCAATCTGCTCCTCGAGTTCCGACAGGAGGACGACCTCGGTGCCCACGTAGGCAATCACCTTTTCAATCACTTCCTTTTGTCCGAAAAGACTGGGAAAGCAGCCGAAGAGGCTGAAAAACAAGAGGATGGTGCTTTTTTTCATAAATTCTCTGTTCCTAAAATTATCGTAACTGTTCAGCCACCCTTGCAGATGCCGCTGGCCTCCCGGCAAGGGCGCGGGGCGGCGCGCTCAGG
>JBEAYO010000442.1:0-3552 GCA_041159285.1 Bacteroidota bacterium
GCCGAACGCCCTTTCCGGGGAACAATCGCGGCACCGGCGAAATGAATTGCCGGGGCTTTTGAGACAGCCTCGGGGCTTCGCCTTGTACCCTTTTCAAAGCAGGGACAGCGCATGGCCCGTACCTGTTAAATAGCCATGCTGCCCTTCCTCAACTTTAAAAAATTTGACCCCGGCGTAATTTCATTTCCTAAAAAAACGTTAAAAGAAAAAAATGTAACCTTCATGAAAACACAACATCTGATTATCGCACTCTGCACATTGCTCTTTTCCTGCAACAACCTCGAAACAGTGGAAAAAAAAGGCCCCAATGGGCAAATCCTGGAAAAATACACCATCAATAAGGGAACAGGTACCCAAGAGGGCCTCTACCAATCATTCCACCCCAATGGAAAAATCTTCCGGGAATCCAACTACGTCAACGGCAAGCTCCACGGCGTCACCAAAACCTACTACGAGTCGGGCGCACTGGAAAGCACAGAAACCATGCAAAACGGCATTTTCGAAGGCCCTTATCAGAAATTCTATGAAAACGGCAAGGTCTCCAACGAAGGCCAATATGCCAACAACGAAATGAGCGGCGTGTGGAAACGCTATTTTGAGTCCGGAGAATTGATGGAAGAAGTTAATTTTGCCAAAAACGAGGAAAACGGCCCTTTCCGCTTCTATCATAAAAATGGCAAGCTGAGCATCGCCGGTAATTTCCTGGATGGAGAATACGAACATGGAGACCTGCAAGAATTCGATGAAAATGGAACGCTCAACAGAAAAATGCGCTGCTACCTCGGCGTCTGCCTCACTACCTGGACCCCGGAAGAAGGCGACATCGCCATCGACACCGCGCGCCTCAAAGAACTCGGGGATGCCTTCAAGGCAGCGGAATAGTTGCCCTCCTGAAAACTCCATTCCTCACCCTATGCCGCTACACGCTCCTCCCTCCTCCTGGAAAACGCTGCTCACCCTGGCCTGGCTCTTCCTGCTCTCCCCCGAATTGCCAGCCCAGGTGACCGGCGGCAGACACGTCTTCCAGTTCCTGAACCTGCCAGCCTCCGCAAGACTCACCGCCCTCGGCGGCCACCTCATCACCGTGCGGGATGACGACCTCACCCTGGCCTGGTCCAACCCCGCCTCGCTCTCAGAACTGGTAAACGGACAAATATCCGTCAACCACCATTTCTACCTGGCAGATATCAACGCCGGCTACGCAGCCTATGGCCACCACCTGCCCCGTTGGAAAACCACCCTCCACGGCGGCCTGTCCTACCTGTCGTACGGGAAATTCGACGCCACCGACCCCACCGGCCAAATCACCGGCTCCTTCCAGGCCGGGGAATACGCCATGGCAATCGGCGCTGGCCGCCAACTCTATGAACGACTGTCCATCGGGGCTAACCTCAAACTCGTCAGCTCCCAGTTTGAAAGCTATCAGTCCCTGGGACTGTCCACCGACCTGGCTGCCATGTTTCACGACACGGCACGGCAGCTGAACATTGCCCTGGTGCTCAGAAACATGGGCACCCAGCTCAGCTACTACCGACCCGACAACAGGGAAGCGCTGCCTTTAGAAATGCAGGTGGGCCTGTCCAAACGACTCAAATACCTGCCCTTCCGATTCTCAGTCATCTACCGCTACCTGGACCGCTGGAACATCACCTATGACGATCCCAATTCCGAGGAGGACATCTTCAACTTCGAAATCAACACTGGCAACACCTCCCTCCTGGATAACTTCGCCAGGCACCTGGTGCTGAGCGGCGAGTTCCTCTTCGGCAAAAAAGAAAATTTCAGGCTCCGAATCGGATACAACCACCTTCAGCGACGCGAAATGGAGCTGCTCAACCTCCGCAGCCTGGCGGGCTTCAGCACCGGCATCGGGATGAAAATCAACCGCTTCCGCTTCGAGTTCGGACATGCTTTCTCTCACCTGGGCGCTGGCACCAACCACGTCAGCCTCCTGTTCAAACTTAAAAAATCATGACTTACCAAAACCTGCTATTGGCTGAATCAGAAGGTATCATCCTGCTGACGATCAACCGTGAAAACGCCCTGAACGCCCTCAATAGCCAAACGATGGGGGAACTGCAACACTTCTTCTCGCAGGATGCCCCCGCAAGAAAGGACCTCCGTGGCGTCATCATCACCGGCGCAGGCAGAAAAGCCTTTGTGGCCGGCGCCGACATCAAGGAATTCCTGGACCTGGATCCCGCCAGCGGGGCTGCCATGGCGAAAAGAGGACAGGATGTCTTTTTCCTCATCGAGCGATTCCCCAGGCCCGTCGTCGCTGCCGTCAACGGATTCGCACTCGGAGGCGGCTGCGAACTGGCCATGGCCTGCCACCTGCGCATCGCCGCTGAAAATGCCAGGTTCGGGCAACCGGAGGTCAACCTGGGGCTCATCCCGGGATTCGGAGGCACCCAGCGCCTGGTCCAGTATGTGGGAAAAAGCAAGGCCACGGAACTGATGCTCACCGGCGACATGATCGGCGCAGAGGAGGCCTGGCGCCTGGGCCTGGTAAATCACGTGGTGCCCGAGGGAATGGCCGTTGAAAAAGCGAGGGAAATACTCGGCAAGATTGCTCAAAAAGCGCCGGTGGCGATTGCAAAAACCATCGAAACCGTCAATGCATTTTACCAGCATGACCAGGACGGCTTTGCCACAGAGGTGGCCTCCTTCGGGGAACTGACCGGCACGGAGGATTTCCACGAGGGAGCTTCGGCTTTTATTGAAAAGCGCAAAGCCAATTTCAAGGGAGCCTGAACTCAGCGGTCAATCCACTCCACCTTCTCCTCGGTTTTCACCGGCCCGCAGCCCAGTCGCTGCGCAATGAGCAGCAGCAGGAGCGCAGCTGCCAGAATCAGCCATTTGCGGGTATTGGGTTGTTTTTGCGGTGGTGTTTCCATGTCGTGGTTCATATCCTCTCAAGTCAATTAAATCAGATTAAAACTCCACGCGCCAGCGCAGGTTCAGCCTTCGACCGGTCAGGTAGTTGGGAATGGCGTACTGCTGGCTGAAAATCGTCTTGATCCAGGTGCGGGAAGCTTCATTCTGCACCTGCATCAGGTTGAATATCTCCAGGCTCAGCCAGGAGGCCTTCGAGAAACGCAGCGGATGCTTTGGCTTGGCACCCCGCTTTTCCTCGTCCCAGATTTTAAGGGAGAAACCGATGTCAGCCCGGTGATAGGGCTTGAAGCGGTAAGTATTCCTGTAAATCCGGTTGTTGTCTCGAAGGCCGTATGGCAAGCCAGTGCCGATGAAAAGGCTGAGGTTCATCTTGAAGTTCTCATTTCGCGGAAGATAATCCTGGAAAAACAAGGACAAGGTCAGCAGCTGGTCCGTGGGCCGTGGAACGGTATTCACCGGCACTCCTTCCTCCCTTCCCACCTCCCGCTCCAGGTGCTGGACGCCGAGCAGGCGCTCCCGCGCCCGCAGCAGCGACAAATTGAGCCAGGACTCCACGCCAGGCACAAATTCCCCGTTGAGCCTGAAGTCCAGGCCGGTGACGTAGCCCTCGGCATCGTTTTCTCCGTAATAGCGAATGCGCACATTGTCTATCTC
>JBEAYO010000443.1:0-3532 GCA_041159285.1 Bacteroidota bacterium
ACCCCCCTAAAAACCCCTTCCCCGCTGCTGGGCGGGCTTTGCCCGCCGGCAGCGGGGAAGGGGTTTCAGGGCTTGTGTAAAAAGTCCCCTGGACGCAGTGCCCCTCTTTGAAAAGGGCGCGGGACGTAGCCCCGCGCCCTTTCCGGAAGCTGTGCGGCATCGGAGGAACCAGTCGCAAGGGCTTTTTAAAAAGCCCCGTGCCCTTTACCGAGGGCCAGAGGCATCTGCAAGAGATGCTTAACATTTACCTTTTTTGCTGCCGAAGTACAAAACTTCAACCGCATTGAAATGCCAGTTGAATATATTTGCATCTTCCATACCTTGCAGTCAAATTTTTTCAAATGTACAACAACCAAAACAATAACATGAAAAAAATTCTCGTCGCTACCGGCGGCGGCGATTGCCCCGGCCTCAACGCAGTCATGCGCGCCCTGGCCAAAGCGGCCAAGCGCAGCGGGAAGTGGGAAGTGTGGGGTAGCCTGGAAGCTTTTAACGGCGTGATGAAGGACCCCGTGGAACTGGTGAAATTGACCGGCAAGCGCACCGCCGGAATCCATGTAAAAGGCGGCACCATCATCAAAACCACCAACTCCGGAAACCCCATGGCCTATCCGGTGCAGCAGCCCGACGGCAGCTGGGCCAAGGAAGACCGCACCACAGCCCTCGCAGAGAAAATCAAAGACCTTGGCTTTGACGCAGTTGTGAACATCGGCGGAGATGGCAGCCAGAAGATTTCCCTGGCCCTATTTGAAAAGGGCCTCAACATCATCGGCGTTCCCAAAACGATAGACAACGACCTCTCGGCCACCGACCTCACCTTCGGGTTCACCACGGCCGTGCAAACTGCCACCGACAGCTTCGACAAGCTCGTCACCACCGCTGAGAGCCACCACCGCGTCATGATCATGGAAGTCATGGGCCGAGATGCCGGCTGGATTGCCACCCACACGGCCATCGCCGGTGGGGCCGACATCTGCCTGATACCGGAGATTCCCTATGACGTGCAGAAAATTGTGAAGAAGATACACAAGCGCTATAAAAAGGGAAGGGGCTTCGTCAACATCGTCGTGGCCGAAGGTGCCAAGCCCATCCACGGCAGCGCCGTCGGAGAGGCAGCCAGAGACTTCGGAGACCTTCACATCAAGCTGGGCGGCATTGCCAACGTCCTCAGGAATCAGCTCGAGGAGGCCGGCTGCCAGCAGCAGATACGGGCTACCGTACTCGGCCATGTCCAGCGGGGAGGTACGCCCGTTGCCTTCGACCGGATCCTGGCCTCTGCCATGGGCGTGATGGCCTTTCAGCTGATTGAAAGGGGGGAGTTTGGAAGGATGGTGACCTTTTGCAACAACAAGATGGGAAGCGCTCTGCTGTCAGAAGCTGTAAGCGAGTATAACTTCCTGGACAAAGACCACTTCCTCATCCAAACGGCCAGGTCGCTGGGAATCTCTTTCGGCGATTGAAGCCGATCAAGGGGTTGACGAAAAAAAACAGCGATCTAAAACACACACGCGATGCTTGAAATCCTTTTTCAGGACGAACACCTGATTGCCATCAACAAGCCCCATGGCCTGCTGGTCCACAAGTCCCCGATAGCAGCCGAGGCAGAGGATTTCGCCGTGCAGCGACTGCGAAACCAAACCGGACAATTCGTCTATCCCGCTCACCGGCTCGACCGAAAAACGGCCGGTGCTTTGCTCTTCGCCCTTCACCCGGCCTGCAACTCACTCATGCAGCAGCAGTTTGCCAACGGTGCTGTTGACAAAACCTACCTCGCCCTTGTGCGCGGATTTACCCCCGACGAGGGGGTGATTGACTACCCCCTGAAACGCGAGGACGGGGTGGAACAAGCAGCGCTTACCCGTTTCAATACCCTGCGGAAAATAGAAATACCCATCCCTTTTGGAAAGCACAGCAGCTGCAGGTACTCGCTGGTGGAACTCCGGCCTGAAACCGGTCGTTTCCATCAGCTGCGCCGCCACATGGCCCACATCTTCCATCCCATCATCGGGGACCGCCCTCATGGCTGCAACAAGCAAAACAAGCTTTGGAAGGAGCAGTTCAATATGACCACGATGCTGCTGCATGCCTCCAGTCTGAACTTTCAACATCCCGTCACGGGGCAGGAGGTGTCCGTGGCGGCTCCGTTGCAGGCGGAATTTTCAGCTGCGTTGCGGATGTTGGAATCACTAGACAATCAAAGCAATTCGTAGATGCCGGCGATGCCCTGACCGCCTCCGACGCAGGCCGTCACCATGCCATAGCGCTGGCCTCTCCGCCGCATCTCGTTCAACAACTGCGTGGTGAGCTTCGCGCCTGTGCAGCCGAGGGGATGCCCCAGGGCCACCGCCCCTCCATTTACATTCACAATCTCCGGGTTGAGATGGGCTTCCTTGATGACCGCCAGCGCCTGTGCCGCAAAGGCCTCATTCAATTCTATCTGCTCAAGGTCCTCCAGCTTCAGATTGGCCTGTGCCAGCGCTTTGGGTATGGCTGCGCAGGGGCCGATTCCCATGTAGAGCGGATCCACGCCGGCCACCTGGCAGGCTGCCAGCCTTGCCAACGGCTTCAGATTCAGTCTTTTCACCATCTCCTCGCTCATCACCAGGGTGAAGGCCGCCCCGTCTGAGGTCTGGGAGGAATTGCCGGCCGTGACGATGCCGCCGTTCTTGAAAGCCGGCTTCAGCCTGGACAAAGCCTCCAGGCTGGTTTCCGGGCGCACCCCCTCGTCTGTGTCCACCACAAAGCTGGTCTCCCGTCGCTTGTTGTCTTCGACATACACTTCCTCGACCTTGATGGGCGCAATCTCGTCCCTGAACAGTCCTTCTGCCAGGGCTCTTGCCGCCTTCTGATGCGACAGGACCGAGAATTCATCCGCTGCCTCGCGCGAGATGCCGTACTTCTCAGCCACTGCCTCGGCCGTATTGCCCATGCCGGTCACGTATTCGGGGGTTGACAGGGCCACGGAGTAGTTGGGAGCCAGCTTGTAGCCCGTCATGGGTATCGAGCTCATGCTCTCGGCGCCGCCGGCGATGTAGCAGTGTCCCATTCCCGAGCGGATTTTAGCCACGGCAATGGCAATTGTTTCCAGCCCCGAGGCGCAATAACGGTTGACGGTCATGCCCGGGACACCTATGCCCAGTGCCCGCACGGAAATCATCCTGCCAATCTGAAGCCCCTGTTCACCCTCCGGATTGGCACAACCCACGATGCAATCGTCCACAAGTGCCGGATCCAGCTCCGGGGTATTGCGCAGCAAATGGCCAATGACCGCTACCGCCAAATCATCGGTGCGGAAGTTTCTGAATCCGCCCTTCTTGGCTTTTCCAACGGCGGAGCGATAGGCTTTGACGATATAGGCTTCCTGCATATTTCTAATATTTTTCTGGTTGATAATGTATTTATGTTTTACATGGTCTATCTCAAAAGACCTGGCTATCCACTCCGGCGGTGCCGCTTGGCCTCTGGAAAGGGGCAGTCGGCTGTCCCAAAAGACCCGGCCATCCGTTCCGCCGGTGCCGCTTGGCCTCTGGAA
>JBEAYO010000444.1:0-3532 GCA_041159285.1 Bacteroidota bacterium
CCCCTGAGTAGGTACCTTTCGAGACAGCCGGCAGGCAGCGCCTCTTTCGGGGCACTTCCTCCGGTGAATGCCACCGAGGGCGGTGCGGTTGAACTCACCGGGTGACTCGAAGTCACCCGGTGAGTAGGCACCCTTGGAGCCAGCCGGCAGTCAGCACTTCCTTCGGAGCACCTCTTCCGGTGCATAATTCCGAGGGCGTTGCGGTTGAACTCACCGGGTGACTCGAAGTCACCCGGTGAGTAGGCACTAATATTATAGGCTGTCTCGAGAGATTCTTTTGCGAAGCGCCTTGCCGGAGAAGGCGCACAGGCTTGCGGGCCCTGGAAACTGAACATTTAAAGAAGGAGGAATACCGTGAGAAAACTACCATGACAAAACCTCCTTGCATGCTGTTGATTAAAAATGGCTCCTGCCGGATGCGCAGGGCAAAAAAGACCGGAAGCCTTTCAGCACTGGCGATGCGGATATGCGCAGCAGTGGCTGTCGCTGCCATGGCCTGGGCTGCCGCCCCGACTGCCATAGCCGGACCCTGTGGCACCGGGCCTTGCCCGGACCTCATTCCGCAAACCTTCCTGGCAGCGGGCACCACCTGCGAGCAGGACTCCGGTCGCATCTGCCTGCCGATCAGTCCCGCCCAACTGCTGAATATCGAGATCCTGGTGGACGATGCTCCCTACGAGCAGGACATCCTGCCCTGCGACTACGACTCCATTTACATATTGTATTACAACAACCTCCCGGGCCAGGGGCTTGCCGGCCCCTACACCGTCCTGAACTGGCAGGTGGGAGGTCAGAGTTACTCAGGCAGCTTCTCTTCGGCCCAGCAACTGGCCAGCCTGATGGCGGGTTGGGATCCCGCAGGCGGCTGGGAAGCCGTCTTCAATCCCATCGACCAAACCACAGTCATAACGGGAAATCAGAACGCGGGCCCCATGGTCATCCTCCAGAACCAAACACAAATTCAAATCAGCCTCGCCGTCAATCCGGCCTTCGTGCCCAGAGGCATCAGCCTGCTGCTGGCCCCGGGAGACCACCAGATTTTCCTGCAGGACACCGTCAAGGACTGTTCAGACCTCGTCCGTGTCAGGCTGAGCTGCCTGACAACCCAGCAATTTTCCGACACCCTGGAAATGGGGCAGTCCGGCATCTTCTGCCCGGACCTGGAAGAACTGCCTGGCGTTTACGATACCACTTACCTGCTATGCAACCAGGAACCCGGTGACGGATTCGTTGCCTTCAGCCTGGAGGAGAGTTGCGTGTTCTACAGCGGGCAGTTGCCCGACTTTTCACAAATCTGCCTGTTGCTTTGCGATGACCTGTTCATTTGCGACACGGTGGTGCTCAGCATCACCGTGCTGGACACCCTGCCGCCTCCCCTGGCGCAGGACGACTCGGTGAGGGTCGCCAAAGACCAGCAGGCCTTGCTACCCATCCTGGAGAACGACCAGGTGGAGGGACTGCTCCAGTTGTACCTGGTGACCTTTCCCACCCATGGCATCGTGACCTTTCAATCAGACGGCACCATGGGATATCTGCCGGATGAAGGCTACTGCGATGAAGCGGCGGCGGACAGCTTTTCCTATGCCATTTGCAACAGTTCCGGTTGCGACACCGCCACGGTGTATGTGCTGGTGAGTTGCGCTCCGGTCTTGGTGTACAATGCCATGTCTCCCAATGACGATGGCATCAACGACCGTTTCACGATAAAGGGGCTCGAGTTCTGGCCCCTGCATCGGATCTCGGTGTTCAACCGCTGGGGGAACCTCGTGTTCAGCGCTGAAAACTACCAGAACGACTGGGACGGGAGCTGGCAGGGCCGGCGGCTGCCCGACGGCACTTATTTTTACATCCTGGAATTAGGCGGCGACAATGGCCTGGTCAAGGGATATTTGCAAATAATGAACTAATTTTGCAAACTAAACAATTGAAACCTAACCACAGCGACATGATATCAAATCCTACCCACCCGAGCTCCCTGGAACTGATGGAGCTGGAAGACAAGTACGGTGCTCACAATTACCATCCCCTTCCCGTCGTGTTGTCGCGGGGCGAAGGCGTTTATGTCTGGGATGTGGAGGGCAGGCGGTACTACGATTTTCTGTCGGCCTATTCCGCGGTGAACCAGGGCCACTGCCATCCCAGGATCGTCTCGGCCCTGACGGAGCAGGCGCAGCAGCTCACCCTCACCTCCAGGGCATTTTACAACGACAGGCTGGGGTTGTTCGACGAATACATCACCAATTACTTCGGATACGACCGGGTGCTGCCCATGAACACCGGCGTGGAGGCAGTCGAGACCGCCATGAAGCTCTGCAAGAAATGGGCTTACAAGGTCAAGGGCATACCTCCGGGCCAGGCCAGGATGGTGTTTGTCAAGGGCAATTTCCACGGCCGCACGCAGGCCGTCATTTCTGCTTCCACGGATCCACTGGCCACGACGGACTACGGCCCCTGGCTCACCGGCATCACGGTGATTCCCTACAACGACCTCGATGCCTTGCAAAAGGCCGTGGAGGACCCGCACGTGGCGGGTTTTCTGGTGGAGCCTATACAAGGCGAGGCGGGCGTCTATGTGCCGGACGAGGGATACCTGCGGGAGGCGCGCAAGATTAGCAAGGCCGCGAATGTGCTTTTCATAGCGGACGAGGTGCAGACCGGCATAGCGCGCACCGGCAAGTTGCTGGCCAGTTGTGGCAACTGCGGTTGTGGCAAGCGTTGTGAGAACAAGTACGAGGCCCGTCCCGACATCCTCATCCTGGGCAAGGCCTTGTCGGGTGGTGTACTTCCCGTCTCCGCCGTGCTGGCCGATGACGAAATCATGCTGACCCTGCAACCGGGCGAGCATGGTTCGACCTTCGGGGGCAATCCGCTTGCCTGTGCGGTGGCCATGGCGGCCCTGCAGGTGGTGGAAGACGAAGACCTGGCCGGCAATGCTGCCCGTCTGGGGGAGATCTTCCGGAAGCGGATGAGCGGCTTGATGGAGAGAACATCGCTTGTGGTGCAGGTGCGCGGCAAGGGTCTGCTCAACGCCGTGGTGATCAACGACAGTCCTGAGGGCCACACTGCCTGGAATATTTGTCTGGCGCTCAAGGAAAACGGCCTGCTGGCCAAGCCGACGCATGGCAACATCATCCGGTTTGCCCCGCCGCTGGTCATGACCGAGGAGCAGTTGCTGGACTGCTGCGACATCATTGAGCGAACCATTCTTCAGTACAAGGGATAATTCCGGGCTTTAAATATTGCCGGAGGCTGTATTAAAAGACGATTTCCCGACTGACGCCGCTTTATTTTATTTCGCCGCCGCGGGCGGCGAAAGTCTTTTGAGTCAGCCTCAGCCTGGGTCTCTCCGGGGCCGCAGGCAAGCCTGTATGCAGCTCTTTGGCTGCACGGAAAAGACCTCTTATCGGAACATCTCCTCTTCGGCATCACAAAAATTCAAACCGAATATTGCTGACTGCAAGGATTGCCTGGTTGAATAAAAAAGTAATCTCCTGAAGCCTTAGTTATTCGCCCGGCGCCGCTCTCCTTTTGG
>JBEAYO010000445.1:0-3527 GCA_041159285.1 Bacteroidota bacterium
CTGGCAGCCAACCATCCAGTAAAAAATGTCATCCTGTCAAGTGTAGCGGCTATTCCTCCAGACGTGGAGGATTATTTTAAAAACAAATACCGCTACCTGCGCCTGGCAGCTGACCTGCCCATGCCCTCACCATCGCATACCGGACACCTGCCACCCTGGGACTCGACAGGATTGCCGCCGCCGCAGGCGCCTGCAGCCTGTTCCCTGGGAGCAACTGCCTGATCATAGATGCCGGCACCTGCATCACCACCGACATCCTCGATGTGCAGGGCCGGTTCCTGGGGGGCAACATATCCCCGGGCCTTGAAATGCGCTGGCGGGCCATGCATGAGTTCACGGCGAAGCTGCCCCTGCTGAGTCGCGACTGGGCCGGCAATGAAAAGCTGCCCGAGCCGCATTTCATCGGCAGCAGCACAGCCCATGCCATCTGGAATGGCGGTGTTTTGGGGGTTGTTTGGGAATTGCAGGGCTTCATCCGCCAGAGCAGGAAACAATTTCGGCCGCTCCGGGTTATTTTGACGGGCGGAGACGCTGATTTTTTTGCCAAAAAACTGAAAACCAGCCTATTTTTGCACCCTCATTTAGTTTTGACCGGTTTGAATAAAATATTGAGCTATAATGTTAAGAAAACTGAAGTTGGTTAATGGATACAGGTTGCTGCTGTTCCTTCTCTTGCTGGCGGGCGGCACGGCCATGGCGCAGCCGAAAGACCACGAGCCTTATTCCCGCTTCGGTCTTGGGGAGCCAATCGACCAATCCCTCTCCGCCTTCGGCTTTGCCGGCCTCTCTGCGACCTATTCCGATCCGCTGCACGTCAACATAGAAAACCCGGCCTCTCTTGCCGGGCTGACCGCTACCACTTTTGAGATAGGCATGTACGCCAAGTACAGCCACTTGACCGACCAGTCGAAGCAGGGGAATTTCTGGAGCGGCAACCTCAGCCACCTGGTGCTCGCCATGCCGATGCACAACCGGCTCAACGACCTGCTGCAGAAGCGCCAGCGGAAGTTTTTCTGGACCATGACTTTCGCCCTTCTTCCCAGCACCCAGCTCAGCTATGACGTTTACAGCGAGAAGGACCAGCCGGTGTTGGAAACTGCCGTCAGCCGCTTCAAGGGGACCGGCGGCACCAGCAACCTGCTCTGGGGGCATGGCCTGCGCTATAAAAACTTGTCCGTTGGCCTCAACCTGGGCTATCTCTTCGGCCAACTGGAAAATGAGCGCATCGTGAGTTTCCCGGACTTGCCGGTGGCTTACACTGACAGGTTCATCGATAATTTCTCCATCCGCGCATTTCAATGGAATGCGGGAGTTCAATACCGCATGGATTTTGACAAGGCAGAGAAGGAAAGCGAGAACGTTTACATGGGAAGGAGCCTTGTCATCGGAGCCTATGGCAATACCGCTACTGCTCTCTCCACCAGGAGTGTGGTTTACCGGCTTGGGGAGTACACCACCAGCCTCGGCAATATCCTGGGTACAGACACCCTGTTTCAGGATGTCAATGAAAGCGGGGAGGGAACCCTGCCAGCTGAATACACGCTTGGACTGATGTACCAGAAGTTGGGCAAGTTCCGCCTCGGTGCTGAGTACCAGTTCCAGGGCTGGAGCAACTATGAAATCGAGGCAAAGCCGGAGACCCTGTTCGACAGCCGGCGCGTGGCAGTCGGCGTGGAGTACATTCCCGACATTTCCTCCTACAACAATTACCTCAAGCGCATCCGCTACCGCGCGGGATTTTATCACCGCACAGATGCCCGCTTTGACGACCTGGTCCGTTACGGGCTGACGCTGGGCGCCGGACTTCCCCTGGTGCTGCCCCGGCAGCAGACTTCCTTCATCAATGTGGCCATTGAGCTGGGACAGTACAACTCAGAGACCTTGATCAAGGAGAATTTCATAAAATTCGCCCTGGGATTTACGTTGAACGACAACAGTTGGTTTTTCAAACGGAGGTATAATTAAACGGGGGGATTGCTAATTGCAGCTATCAATTTTTTTAAATAATCATCCACTTTTTCTATTAAAAACGCAAAAAAGAATCCATTGATTATGAAAAATCTGTTGAAACTTGTCTTTACGATATGTGGGTTGGCAATATGGGTATTGCCTGCCTACAACCAGTGCGAGTCCTGGGTGAATTCCCCCAACAAAGATGCACTGGAGGAAGCCCACGTGCTATACCGCCAGTTCGTCAAGGCAGAGGAATACGACAAGGCTTTTGAATTTTGGAAGAAGGCTTACGAAGGAGCTCCGGCTGCTGACGGCAAGCGCGCTTCCCATTTCGTGGACGGAAGGGCCATCTATATTCACAAGTTCAAGAACACGAGCGATCCGGCTGAGAAAAAGAAATACGCCGACCTGATTATCGGGCTGTTCGACCAGCAAACCCAGTGCTATCCCAATGAGAAGGCCCGAACGCTTGGGCTTAAAGCTTATGAAATGTTCTACACCCTGAACTCTCCCTATGACCAGAACAAGAAGGTCTGTGAAGAGGCCGTTGCTGAAGGTGGGGACAACACCAGTTACGTGGTTTTCCAGCCCTATGCCTCCATAGCGGTTTGGCAGTATCAAAACAAGTTGATGCAGGCGGAAGAGGCCCGGAACATCTTCGACAAGCTGAACGCCATTGCGGATCACAATGTCAAGAACAACAACACCTATTCCGCCTATTACCAGCAGGCCAAGGATGCCATGAACGCCACCTTCGCCCAGATCGAAGATGAGATCTTCGACTGTAACTACTTCAAGGCCAAGCTGGAGCCGGACTACCGCAAAAACGAGAATGATTCTGAGGTATTGAAGTTCATTTACAACAAGCTGGTGTCCAAGGGATGCCCGGAGACGGATCCACTGGTGCAGGAGCTGAAGGTGCGCTACGAGAAAATCGTCGCCGAGGAGAATGCCGTCAAGCTCGCTGCTTACTATGCTGAAAACCCGGGCGACTACGGCATCGCGCTCTTCAAGGAGGGAAAGTACACCGAGGCCCTGAATAAATTCGAAGAAGGCATCGCCAAGGAGAAGGCTGGTGGCAACGACAACGAAAAGCTGGCCAACTACTACTTTTACATGGCTTCCATCGAGTTCCGACAGTTGAACCGCTACAGTGCAGCCCGCGAGGATGCCCGTGCGGCAGCTCGCCTCAAGCCGGGATGGGGGCAGCCCTACATGCTCATCGGCGACATGTATGCCCAGACCAGCAATTCCTGCGGCAGCGATGCCTTCGATGCCTCGCTGGCCATCCTGGCCGCCATTGACAAGTGGTCCTATGCCAAGTCAATTGACAGCAGCGTAGCCTCTGAGGCCAACAGTAAGATTGGAAGGTACAATAATTACTACCCTGACAAGGGGGAGGCCTTCATGCGCAAGATCAATGAGGGCGACTCCGTCTCTGTTCCCTGCTGGATCGGGGAGACGGTCAGGGTGCGCTTGAAATAAGAACTGTCCTGCATCTGTGCCGGGTGTTCTTTTGCTGCAATAAAACTACTATCCGCAGCGTGGCCTTGCCGCGCTGCGGATAGTTTTTT
>JBEAYO010000446.1:0-3509 GCA_041159285.1 Bacteroidota bacterium
ACCTGATGTGCAAGTTATATTTTTCCCGCAGGAGCAGGATTTTCCTGCGCACCAGCTCGGTGCCGAGCGATTGCTGCCGGCGCCCGCGGTTGATTTGGAAGGACATATCCCTGCCGATGCCGTCGTCGGCAACGGTGACCAGCATGCCGCCGTCGGATTGCTCCCGAAAATGGACATCAATCCTGCACTTCTGGCTGGCGTGCGCCACCCCGTGGATAATGGCATTTTCCACAAAGGGCTGCACCAACATCACCGGTATGTCCCGGGACAGCAACAACTCTTCGCAAGTCACTGAGTAGTCAAACTGGTCCTGGAAGCGCTCACTTTGAATGGACAGGTAACTTCTCATGTTTGCCAGCTCCTGTTCCACGGTGATGAAATGATGATTGCTCTGCTCCAGCACATTGCGCAGCAATTTGGAGAAGGCGACGGCGAATTCCTCTGCCTTGGTCGGGTTGGAGGAATGTATCAGTTGTATCAGCACATTAAGCGAGTTGAAGATGAAATGAGGGTTCATCTGGGACTGGATGGAACTCAGCTGTAACTCGCTGATGGTGTTCCTGATATCGGCCTCTGAGCGCAGCTTTTGCTGCTGCTGTTCGTTCCGCCTGATGATGAAGTAAACAATGCTGCCGGTGAAAAGCAGGATGCAGGCCAGGTAGAAGTAAACGGTCTCGTAAAAATAAGGGATGATGTAAAACTCGACCTTCTCAACCCAGGGGTTTGGCTTGTTACCGGCGTCAATCGCCCTGAAGTACAGCACGTATTTCCCAGGCTGGAGATAGGACAAGGTAAGTGCCTTTGATTTGACAGGTGTACTCCACGACTGATTCTCTTCGTTTTCGTGCACTAATTTATACTGATAATGCACGTTGTAAAATTCATTGAAAACCGGGTTCAGGAAGTCGAATTGTATGAATCGGGTGTTCCTGGGAATGTTCAGGATGTCCGAGGAGGGAATCCCGTCCAGGAGCACTTGTTCGAGTTTGACTTTCTGCTCTTGAATTGCCAGCTTCGCAGAATGGTAGCGGACCAAGCCCTGCACTGTGGGGAAGTAAAAGTCCACACTGTCAGGCGTGGCATAGTTGTTCATGAAGGCGCCGTTGAATTCCGGATTATAGATGCCGTCCTGCTCCCCGAAGTAAAATGGAATGAGGTATTCGATTTCCCCGCACAGGAAAGCATTGAGGTCGGACTCGTGAACGATGCGGAGTCCGTTGTTCGAAGTCATCAGCATGTTGCCGTTCACATCTCTGGCCAGGCTGAACACCTCGTCGCCGAGCAGGTAATTTTTCAAATTGCTTCAGGCAATTAATTTCCCGCCATGAAAGCAATACAAGCCCCCGCCTTTGGTACCAATCCACATTTTCCCTTCCTTGTCCTCATAAAAAGAACGAATGTTGTCGCATACCAGACCATCCGCTGCAGTCAAGCGCCTGGAGACTTGCCGGTTTTGATCCAGCACGGTGACTTCGTCCTGGTAGGCGAGCCAGAGTTCTCCAGACCTTGATTCTTTCAAGGTGACCACGTTTTTATTTATCAAATCAGGCAGGTGATATTTTAAACTCCTTATGTCTGTCCCCATCAGGAATCCCCTGTTGCCACACGCCAGCAGCCTGCCTTTGCTGTCCACGAATGTGCCGTGCACGTTACAATTGTCCAATGGGTTGAAATCCAGCTGCTCGCCAGTATTTGCATCAACTCGCAAGATGCCGTAGCCCCAGGTTCCTATGAGCAAATCTGTGCCATATCTCGAAAGCGACAAGGGCGGATGACCTGTGCTTATTTCTGAAATATTCTTATTGCCCTTGATTCTCAAGACCCCCTTTCTGCCGGCTGCGAGCACTGTTGACTCATCCAGCTGGACAATCGAGCCGAACGATCCTTCAAACGAGGATTTTTTTTCATACAGGTTCTCAAACCGCTTGCGCTGCAGCTTCAGGAAACCCTTGTTCCCCGTGCCGGCAAACAAGCAGTCCGATGATTTGTCGTAATACAGCTTGAGGATGGAGTTGGTGGGTAATATGTCCGATTCGGAATAGCGGGACAGTCTTCCGCCTATGTAAGTGTATATGCCTTTGAAGGATGCTATCACCAGGATGTCATCTATAATCTCGGCATCCCAGAACTCAGGTGGTTCGTCCCCCTTGAGGCTAATCAGTTTCTCCAGAGAATCATTGGCGGTCAGGATGAAAATGTTACTGACGGAGGTCAACAAGTGTCTGTTTCTGGTAGTATCTTTGGTACAGGACGAAAAGTATACCGCGGTGAGGAAAATTTCCTTTTTTTCCGAGGGATACACCAGCCAGGTTCCCGTGTACGATGAAACCAGGATGCGGTTTGTATCCAGTACATTGATCAATTTAGGTTCCTTGCAGGAGATTTTAAAATTTAGATTTTTCTTGGAAGCATGATGCTTGAATTGCAAATTACCGGCAGTGTCGACAGAGGCCCAATGTTCCGGCTTGATGTCAACCGTGGCATAGTTTCCAATGATTTTGGGGTCAGGTCCCAGCAGATACAGGTCGCCATTGTTGCAATGCCCGATGGCATATTCATAATTGCTGCCGATGTAAAGCTCATCCAGGATGTAGCGGAATTTCAAAGGGTCGCTGTAAAAGGGCTTGATGCCGTAGCCGTCGTATCTTACGATGCCGCTGGTGGTTGAAAGCAAGAGGTCGCCGCTGGCGGGATCCTTGATGATGCCGGAGACCTGGTTTTGCGGCATGCCCTGCTGGGTGCTGAAGGAGGTGACGGTAAAGGGGAAGTCGGACAGGTTGGCGGCTTCATGAAAGCGTCCGGACAATTGGGCCATGGCCGGGCCAAGAAGGAGGCAGCCCAGGCAGAGGAGGAGTAACCTTCGGCCGGTTCCTGACAGCCTGGTTGCCAGGTTCGAGCTGTTGCCGGATGGCAGGGATGTCGTTTTGCTGCGCTTCATCTCAAGGCAAATGTATTTCAAAGTCTTCATCTTTTCATGTTTGCCAGGAAAAGTATGACTAGCGCTATTATTGTCTAAGTTTTCCTTTTTTTCAACCAAATCCCGCGGCTGTTTGTAATATTAAAACGAGATTCGCCGTTTCATCTTCCGGCAAAAGCTGCGATAGCTGCCGTGCCACAAGATATAAACCTAAACTTCAATCGCCCATGAGGAGATTCCTCCCTGTTGTTTTGCTGACCCTGCTGTGCGGAAGCGCAGCGCAATCCCAAACATCCCAGATTTCGCCTGAAGGCCTCACAATGCTGGAAGAATATGAAGACTCGTTGGGATACTTCGGCTTCCTGGTGATCAACGATTCAGCCTCGGAAAACCGCTTCGCCAGCTGCAAACTCCTCATCAAAACCCTGGTCAAGGCCCTGCAGGTCGAAAATTCCTTCCACTACCCCTTCGAGCAGTTGCAAACCGTCTCCATCCTGTACCCGCCGGACAGCACCTTCCGGATTTTCACCTGGCAGCTGTACGTGGACGAGAACGACTACCGCTATTACGGCGCCATCCAGATGAACAGCCC
>JBEAYO010000447.1:0-3500 GCA_041159285.1 Bacteroidota bacterium
CGCTTAGGCGCGCCGCCAACTGCCCCAAATAACCCTTCCCGCGGCTGTCGGGCGAGCCCGACGGCCGCGGGAAGGGTTATTTGGGCGCGGGGCTGCGCCTCGCGCCCTTTCCGGAAGGAAAGCAGAATCGAATGAATTTTAATTGCTTTTGCCTATAATTGCCTTATCAGGCCAGGTTGTCAGCCAAAACTCTAATGCGCTGCCCGCTTTGAAAAGTGCCCAGCAAACACGAGTGATTTTATTTGTAACAAAACCAAAACAACTTCTGACATGAAAAGCGCAGCATTCCTCCCTCTCGCCCTCCTACTGTCTTGCCTCTTCGCCTGCGGCGAGCCAGCGGCAACCTTCACCGAGCCACAGCCGGCCGGCAACGACAACCTGCCGGGCTTTCCCGGAAGAATCCAAGGCCGCTACCTCAGCCTCGAGGACAGCTCCATGCTCGAAGTCACCAGGCAAACCATCCGCCGAATCTACGACCTTGATCTGGAAATCCATGTGGACTCCCTGGACAGCAGCCTGGTGTTGTCGGGTGACACCCTGCTAAACCGTGAAACGGGCGAAAAAAACCCGGTGACGAGGCAAGGAGACGTTCTGCTGGCACATTACCACCATGAAGACACCCTTTTCTCCCTGGATCCCGACCATTTGCTACGCAAGTCGAAGGGCAATTTCTTTCTCAACACCAGGCATGACACCCATTCCTGGGAAGTCAGAAAGCTGGAACTCGAAAAGGGCCGCCTGAGCATCAGCAGCATCCATGGGGAAGAGGACCTGGGCAAACTCAAGGAAATATCGGAATCAGCCCGTGACACCGTGGCGCCCTACCAATTCACCATGAGTAAAAAGCAGTTCAACGAGTTTGTGAGAAAGGAGGGATTTGGGTACACTGAAACCTTCGCCCGCATCCGTTAGCAATCTGTTACCCTCCTGCTCAATACCGGTAGAGCGCATTGACAGCTGACCAGGGTCCCGGCATGAAGGCCTGCTCCTGGAGGTAAACCTGTCCGCCGCTGAGTAACACCTTGACTGCCGCCAGATTGGCCAGCGAGGTATTGGAGCGGCTCTGCGCCTCCTGCAACCTCACTTCCCCGCTCAAGGAATCATAAACGCCCCAGAAGTCCTGGCTCTCATCCATGAACAAGGTGTCCACCAATCCACCCAGGGCAGCTGGGACGATTTCGCGGATGTCGGTGGAGGTGCGGGGGCTGTCCATGAACTGACTGAACAAGGCGGCTTTCTGCTCGCGTTCCTGGTCGAAGTGGAAGGCCATTTTCTCCCACACTCTGCGGTGCAGGTCGTTCAATTTCAGCGATTCCGGGTTGATGGCCACCGGTTCCTTGAAAAGATGCGCGTAGGTATTGGCCTCGCGGTACAAGGGGAAGACGTAGTCGAGGCTGGCGATGACCAGCGGGGCGTTTTCCCCCTGGATGACCGGTGCGATTTTCTGGTCCACGTCCCTGAAAAAGCGCACCAGTTCTTCCTTGACATCTTCCTGCCAGTCGGCGTGGCCGTGGAAGATGGCTGCAACTCCCTTGCCCGAGCCAGAGTGAACGCCGAGTACCTTGGGCTCATAGTCGTAGCCCACCACTTCTTCCCTTCGCTGGGGCAAGACAGCCGGCAGTGGCACCTCGGCAAGCTGGTCGCGGTTGCCCCGGAAGAATTTCACATCCTGGAAATTCAGCGTCAGCAGGTAGTAGTTGCCGTTTCCCATGAAAACAGGAATCAGTGGTTTGAGGTAGTATTCATGGGAGACGTAGGTGCAGGCCTGCACCGGCATGGGCAGGTTGAAGCAGCGCACTGTGGTCCTGCCGATGAAGACGGCCAGGCCGGCTGTCTGGTTCCGCCAGAAGACGGGGTCGGAGAGCAGGGCTTTCGCCGGGTAGAGGAATTCCTCCGTTTCCTTGCGGCCGAAGCCGAGTTCCCTCATTTCTTTTTCAACAGTGGCCAGTTGGTTTTTGAAAAGGATGCTATCCTGGTGTTCATTGACTTCGTAGCCTGCCTGGTGGGTAGGAAGATAGATGGAGACGCAGCGGCCTTCGTGCATGGCTGCCAGCGCGGCAAATTCCTTTTTGGTGAGGAGTGTCATGGCTTGAATGATTTAATTGATCAATGAGTAGCTTCTGTGCCGCCTTGTGCCTGGATATTTACCGGTTGTTCGAGGTGCTTTTTTCATAACTGTTTAGCCCCCCCCTTTTCATACAATTCAGGGAATGCTGAAAAAGGAATACCCTAAAACCAAAGGGCATTAGGCCGGTGCCGATTGCCTTTCTGAAGGGAGCGGGGCTGCGCCGCCGATCGCCCTTTTCGGAGGCAAACAGCACCTGCAAGGGATGCTTAAACAGTTACCTTTTTTCGAAATCAGGTTCGAGGGCTCTTTCGCACCTACTTTTTTACAAAGTAAAGCCCTTGCGACCATTCTGCCGGTGACAATGTGCAGGGGAAAGGGCTGAGAAATATCACTGTTAAAATTGGCGAGATGGATGTTTTTTCCGGTTTTGGTAGCGGGATTCCAAAATTTTGCTATTTTTACACTTGGCTGAAAATCAGAGAGCCGGAGTCGGAATTGTCCCAAAAGCCGCCTGCCGGAGAATAACAGCACCGCCGAGTTGGCTTGTGAAAAAGCACCTGGCTCTTGAGACAGCCCCTTGATTTCAACAATGAAGGACACCCATGAAAATCCTCATATTCGGTGCCAGCGGCATGGTGGGCCAGCAGATTGTGAACCAGGTGATAGCTCACGGCCATACCGCGGTTGCCTTCGGGCGAAACGTCTTTGAAAAATTCTCAACGGAGCGGGAACACCTCCAACTCTTCCGGGGAGCCCTGTTCTCACAAGACGACATAAAAGCGGCACTCAAAGGCTGCGACGCCGTGCTATCCGCCATCGGCGGCGATGTGGAAGGTACTGACAAGGCCCGGTCCCTGGGCATGAAGAACATCGTCGCTGCCATGGAACGCTGGGGTCCCCGCAGGATCGTCGGCATCGGTGGCCTGGGGGTGCTGAACGCCGATGAAAACAGCTACCGCTTTGAAAAGCCGGACTACCCCTCCATGTACAAGGCAGTGGCCCTGGAACACTTCCAGGCCTACCTGCACCTGAAAAACTCAAAACTGGACTGGACCTTCCTCTGTCCACCCAATATCCTACCCGGAGAACCCACCGGCGAGTACAACCTTTGCCGGGATTACCACCCCGAGGGCCGATTCGAAATAAACGCCGGTGATTTGGCAGACTTCATGGTGAAGGAACTCGCCAGAAATGAATACATAGGCTGCAGGGTAGGCATTGCAGCCAGGAATACCTCCTGAAAATTACAAAAGACAGGGTAACATGAATAAAACACTGATACTATCTCTGCTGCTCAGCATTTTCTCGCTGCCGGTCGCCTATTCCCAGGAGGCCGTCTCTCCTGCGATCATGAAAAGGGTGCTCAGGTATTTCGAGGCCACCGAGAAGAAAGACTGGCAGACGGTCGTCGATATGATTTACCCCAAGTTCT
>JBEAYO010000448.1:0-3496 GCA_041159285.1 Bacteroidota bacterium
CGGGGCGCTGCGCCGCAGTTGCAAATGGGCGCGGGGCGCACCCCCGCGCCCTTTCAGGAAGCTGCGCGGAACCGGCGGAACCAGCCGCTAGGACTTTTTACACAACCCCTTTTGCGAGAAGACGCCTCCGCCAAATGGGTCTTTTGAGACAGCCTCAAAATATTTTTTGGCGGCGTCAGCTGCTAATGGTCTTTTGAGACTGACTTGGAAGAAAATTTTAGATTTCAAAAGCGAGCTGGGTCTTTTTAAGACAGGCTTCAAATTTTCAAATGCCCTGTAGCTGTCTTTTTTCTTTATCTGTTTAAAAATTGCAACACCATGCCTTCATCCAGAAGAACTTTTCTTAAAAACGCCGCCCTCGCCGGTGCTGCCGTCGCCATCCAACCCGTTCCGGTTTTTACCAGGGGACTCCCCTCCAGAAAGATAAACGTGGCAGTCATGGGCGTTCGAAGCCGGGGGCTGGTGCTCGCCGAAAACTTCGCGCAACAGCCCGACACCATGGTCACCTGCATCTGCGATGTGCAGCAGGATTACCTGGACAACTGCATCGCCAGCGTCTCAAGGCTGCAAAAAAGCACGCCGCGCGGTGAAAAAGACATCCGGAAAGTACTCGAGGACAAGGACATCGACGCCATCGCCATCGCAGCCCCCGACCACTGGCATGCGCCCGCTGCCATCATGGCCGCCCAGGCCGGCAAACACGTCTATCTGGAAAAGCCCTGCAGCCATAACCCCCGGGAAGGCGAGCTGCTGGTGGCTGCCCAGCAGAAGTACCAGCGCATCATCCAGATGGGCAACCAGCGGCGGTCCTGGCCTAACGTGGTGGAGGCCATGGAAGCGCTGCAAGGTGGCATTATCGGCAAGGTGGTGCTCGCCAAGGGCTGGTACGCCAATAACCGCCAACCCATCGGCTTTGGAAAAGAGGCACCCGTGCCCGCCGGGCTGGACTGGGAACTCTGGCAGGGCCCAGCCCCCCGCGTCCCCTATCGCGACAACGTGCACCCTTATAACTGGCATTGGTTCTGGCACTGGGGCACTGGCGAAGCCCTCAACAACGGCACGCACGAGCTGGATGTGGCGCGCTGGGGAATGGGCGCCGGTTTGCCCACCCGGGTCGTTGCCACCGGCGGCCGTTATCACTTCACCGACGACTGGGAATTCCCTGACACCATGGTCATCACCTGCGAGTTCGCCAGCGGGCAAGTCATCACCTGGGAGGGGCGCAGCTGCAACAACGCCCCCGTGGAAGGAGACGGCCGCGGAAATATTTTTTACGGTGAAAAGGGAACCATGATTGTCATCGGAAACGGCTACAAAGTGCTGAGCAATGACAGCCCGACCAAGGTCATCAAGGAAGTCAGGCCCAACAGCAACCCGGCTGCCAGCTCCACCAACACGGCCAGCCCCGCTGCCGACCTCGATGGCGTTCATGTCGCAGACTTCCTCAACAGCATCCGCAATGGCAAGCTGAACAGCAGCCCGATTTCAGAGGGACACAAGAGCGTCCTGCTTTGCCAGCTCGGAAATATCGCCTGGAAAACAGGCCGCATCCTTAATGTCGACCCCGGGACGGGGCGTATCATCGGCGATGACGAAGCGATGAAGCTGTGGGGGCGGACTTATCAAAAGGGTTGGGAGCCAATGCTCTAAAAGAATCAGAACCTCACTACTTTCCCTTCCAGGATTTCCCGCTGGCCAATCTCTGCTTTGTAGAAGTAAATGCCGGCGGGCACTGGTTCTTCCCAGACCACCTTGCGGCTGCCGGAAGAAGCCCCCTTGTCGTCTTTCAGCACCCGGACAGCCTGACCCTGGGCATTGAATATTTGGATGGCGATGGGCAGTTCCCCGGCTTTTTGAAATTCAAAGACCACTTGGTCGTCGCTGGGGTTCGGATATACGAGCAGCTTGTCTTTTGACACCACGTCGTTCGTGTCAGTGCTCTGGCAGTCATCCCATTGCTGGTCCATCCAGGCCAGGCGCTGGGTGAGCCAGTTGCGCAGGTAGTTGAATTCGGCGTAGTAGCTGCCGCCGACGAAGGCATTGGGCCAGACGTAGTTGCCAAGGATGTTCCAGCGCTGGAAATTGCGCTGTGCCGGCTGCTGCAGCATGGTTTCCAGGGAGTCGAGCAGGTGGAAGACCCGGTCGTCGGAGAGGGTGGTGGCGCGAAGATCCTTCCAGCGGGTGCATATATCCTTTTTAAACCTTGGTTCATCGAACAGCTTCATCCACCAGAACTGGATGGACCATGCATCGGAGGGGCAGAAGTCGTTGAAGCGGATGGCCCATCCATTCGTGCCGGGGCCAATGCAGTAATCCACGTTGCCATAGGCGAGGTTGAAGTCCCAGATGGGTCCCGCCTTCAGCCTTCCGTCCTTGCTGTCCTTGTCCTTGTGCAGGTAGGTACTGAGGCGGTATCCATCCACGTTGCGGCCGATTTCCTGAATGAACATATAGTGCATGAGGGAGGGCACGTCGAAGTACTTGGGATAGCCTTCCAGGGAATCGGCGAAGTTGGCGCCCTGCAGGACGAACTCTACATTGTTTATAAAGTTTTTTATATACGTTTTCTGCTCGGGTGTTATTTCGTCTGGTTGCGGGTAATGGTACTGGTAGTAAACATTGCCGCCGGCACCTGGATAGGGTGGGAAGAGGGATTGGAAGCCGTCAGAGAAGGCGCCGTCCCATTTGTCGAACTTGATGATGTAGCCGCCTGTGAGGTCGTCGCCGCTGATTTCATCCGGATTGAGTTCGCTGATATCCACCCGGTTTTTGTCGCGTTTGATTTTTTCCGTGAGGATATAGACGCCGCGGTAGTTGCCATTGATGACTACCTCGCAGAAGCGGACGCGGGGGGCGTAGTCCATGATCCAGCCGGCAAGGGTGTAGGTGATGGCATTGCGGACCAGGCTTTTGTCGCTGTAGGGGCCATGCAGCACCCAGTCGTTTTCTTCCGGGAGGCCGAGGAGGGAGACGTTGCTGGAGGAGTTGTCGGGATTCCAGGTCTCCATGGCATAGTTTTTCTTCTCGAATCCCTGGGAGGAGCTGCCCCGGATTTCGATGCCGATTTTGCCATCGTAGTCGTTAAAGGGATCGGTGATGTGGTTGGTTTGGCCGTTGGGGTTCCAGATGACGCCTAGGTGGGCGGCGATTTTGGGTTCGTCCAGTATCGGTGCGTTGTTGTCGGTGTTGATGACGAGGATGGGGAGGTTGGAGGAGCTGAGGTTTACCTGGGATGAGAGGCTTGCCGGCAGCAGCATTGAGAGGCAGGCTGCCAGGGTTTTGATTTTGCTGATGATGGGTTTTGTCATGGTATGTATGTTATTAATTTATTTCACCGGTGCCGATTGGCTCCCTGAAAGGGAATTGAGGCTGTCTCAAAAGACCAGGCCATTTGTTCCACCAGTGCCGATTTGCCACAGGAAAGGGCATTTGGCCGGCCGCAGACCGGCCGAATGCCCTAAAACTCCCCTTCTGCCGCGGTTTGGCTTCGCCAAAC
>JBEAYO010000449.1:0-3489 GCA_041159285.1 Bacteroidota bacterium
AAACCCATAACCCCCCGCCCCCCGGGGTTTGGCCCCCCCAAACCCGCGGCGGAAGGGGGATTTTAGGTGCGCGGTTCGAAGACCCTCGCGCCTTTTAGTAGAAAGTGCCTGACGAGATTTGAAACAGCCTCCTTATACTTTCACACCTCCTTCCGCAGCACCTCCAAGGGTGGTTTTCTGACAATTTCCCGGCTGTTGAGCAGGCCGATCAGCACCGTCAGCCCCGTGATGGAGACAAACAACAGCAGGGGCTGCAGCCAGTCCGGCTCAAAAGGAATCTCCAGCGACCACCTGGCCAGGGCGAAACTTCCCGCCAGCGACAGGCCGATGCCAGTCAGCGAAGCCAGAGACCCCAGCATGAAATACTCCAACATGTTGATGGCCAGGATTTGGCGCCGGTGCGCACCTATGGTTCTCAGCAGCACGCTTTCCCGAACACGCTGGTACTTGCTGAGCACCACGGAGCTGATCAGCACAATCAATCCCGTCAATATGCTGAACAAGGCCATGAAGCGGATGACAAAGGATACCTTGTCCAGCACCGTTTTTGCCGATTTCAGGATCTGGGTGAGGTCCACCACCGAAACGTTGGAAAATTGCTCCACGAGCTGCCGCTGGAACCGGGCCGACTGCGCTTCCGATTCCACGCGGGAGACGATGACATAGAACTGGGGGGCTTTTTCGAGGATGCCCTTTGGGAAAACCACCAGGAAGTTCGTCTGGACCCTCCGGAAGTCCACCTTCCGGATACTCCCCACCACGGTTTCCAGCAGGGCACCCTGTACGTTGAAGGTGATTTTCGACCCTATTTTGGCCTTCATGTCGCGGGCTAGGTTCTCCGCCAGCGACACGTAGATGATTCCATCCTTTCCCACGGCGCCGGTCCAGGTGCCTTCCACGATTTCTTCCGTCTCAATGAGGGTGTCCCGGTAAGTGACGCGGTACTCGCGGTCGAAGACCCAGTCGGGGCGGTCGTCGTCAGATTCGTCCTCGTCTTCCCAATCGCGCTGTGGCCGCCTTTTTTCCTCGCTTTCCTCGGGTTTTTCAGCTTTGCCGCTGTTGTCCATCGGCTTGGTGACGCCGTCAATGTTGTCCAACCGCATCGTGACGATGGGCACGACCTGTTTCAGGGGCAGTTCATTGTCGGTGGTGAGTTTGGCAACGGCCTCCTTTTGCGGTGGCTGTATGTCGAAGACTATCATGTTGGGCATGTCACCGGCGCCGGTGTATTCGATTTGCTTGAGCAGCAGGTCCTGCACCAGGAAGAGGGTGGAGATCAGCCCGGTGCCCAGTCCGATGGTGACGATGAGTACCAGGGTCTGGTTGTTGGGTCGGTATAAATTGGCGATGCTCTGGCGCCAGGTGTAGTTCCAGCCGGCAGGAAAGAAGCGCCTGATGCTCCAGGTGAGCGCGCTGGCCACAGCAGCGAGGATGAGAAAGGCCAGGGTGATGCCGAGCGGGAAGGCGAAGGACTTGGTCTGCAGATAGGTGAAGCCGCCAACAAAGAGGAAGATCAGGGCATAGACGGCCCAGCGAAGGGGGTCTTTTGACGAACTGTTTTCCTCCCAGGCGGCGCGCAGGGTGAGCAGGGGGGAGACCCTGCGGATGGCCAGCAAGGGGAGCAGGGAAAAGAGGAGCGTCATGCCCAGACCGGTCAATAATCCAGTGCCGATGGCCGTCCATGAAACCTCCCGGCTGACATTGCCGAGCGGCAGGAACTCGGCGAGCAGGACGGGCAGCAAGCGCTGCAGCAGGCTGCCAAAGAGGGCGCCCAGCAGGCCGCCGAGCAGGCCCAGTGTCAGCACCTGCAGGAGGTAGATCTGGAAAGCCTGGGAGGACTTGAGTCCGATGCAGCGCAAGACGGCGATGCTGGCCATTTTATCCTTCAGGTAGATGTGCACGGAGCTGGCCACACCGATGCTGCCCAGCAACAGCGCTATGAAGCCGACCAGTTGCAGGAAGGTGCGCATGTTGCCCAGTGCTTCGCCCAGGTTCTCCTGCCGGTCGGCGACGGTTTCTAGCTCGAGGGGCGTGTTTTCAAGGCCCGGTTCCAGTTGATCCCTGACCATGGCGGCGATGTCGGCATTGTCGGGGAGCCGGAAGAAATACTGGTACCAGATGAGGCTGCCCCGTTGGACCAGCCCGGTTTTTTCCAGGAATTGTTTGGGGATATAGACGACGGGCGCCACGGAGCCTGCGATGCCGGCACGGCCGGGTGCTGCGTTGAGCTGGCCGGCTATGCGGAAGGAGAGATTTCCCACGCGCACAGTGTCGCCGGGCTGGAGTTGGAACTGCAGCAGGAGGGTTTTCTCCACCAGGGCCAGGGGTGTGGCTGCGGAGGAATCGGAGCAGGACTTTTTGAAAAGGGCGGCGGCGCTGGCCGGCTCAGTGGAGAGGTTTCCGTAGAAAGGGAAGCCTCCCTCCTGTGCCCTGACCTGTGAGAGGCGGGTGCCTCCGTTTTTGGGAAAATAGACCATGGAGACGAGGCCCTGGACTTCTGAACGGCTGCTGGCCTTCAGTTCCCGGAAAAGTTGCTGGATGGAGTCGCCGGCCGGTTGTCCGCCCTGGACGAGCAGGTCAGCGCCGAGCAGGGTTTTGGCTTCGCTGCTGATGTCGCGCTGGAGGTTTTCGCTGAAGGAGCTGATGGCGACCAGGGCGGTGATGCCGATTACAATAGAGGAGATAAAAAGCAAGAGTCGGCCTCTGTTCCTGCGGCTGTCGCGCCAGGCCATTTTAAGCAACCAGTAGGTAGTTGGTGTGGACAAGGGAAGCTGTTTTTACGTTGAATATTGATTGTGTCAAAAGCCGCTTTCAAAATTAGCGAAGCCAGCAACTATAAAACCGCCGGCATTTATTAATGTTTTAGGCCCTTACATTTGCATCTGAAATAAATAATCGCCTGTTTTGCTTTGTCGAGCCGGCAAAGCAAAGCGAAAAACTATTGACGCCATGAAAGGAATATCCACTATTTTGCTGCTTGTTCTTTCCAACACCTTCATGACCCTGGCCTGGTACGGTCACCTCAAGTTCAAGGATTTGAAATTCACTGAAAACCTGGGTCTTCCGGCCGTCATTGCCATCAGCTGGGGCATCGCCTTCTTTGAATACTGCCTGATGGTGCCTGCCAACCGAATCGGCTTCAACGGCTATGGCGGACCCTTTTCGCTCGTGGAGTTGAAAGTAATTCAGGAGGTCATCACCCTGACGGTCTTCGTTCTTTTCACCCTCTTCGTCTTCAAAACAGAAACCTTCCGGATAAACCACCTCGCCGGCTTCATCTGCCTCGTGCTGGCTGTATATTTTATTTTTAAAAAATAGTTTGGGTCGTCTTAGAGGGCCTCTTGCGATGCGCTTTCTCTTAAAAGGCGGGGTTGTGTGAAAAGTCTTGGCGGCTGGTTCCGCCGGTGCTGCACGGCTTCCGGGAAGGGCACACGGTGGGCTGAAGGCCCGCCGTGTGCAACAAAATCCCTTCACCGCTGTGGATGCCTC
>JBEAYO010000450.1:0-3487 GCA_041159285.1 Bacteroidota bacterium
GCCGCAATGCCGAATACCTCATCCTGTACGATGAAATCTACACGGACGGCCCATCGCCGGGACAGGACTACCTGCTGCGATACTTCATTGACAACGCCGACACCCGAGACAAGGAAGAGACGCTCGTCACCGGCTACAAACGCAAAGCACCGGACCCCGTCATTCCATTCCTGGTTCAGATGGACATCCGGCAACTGCCCAGCGGAAACTACAATCTAATCCTTGAAGTCCGCAGCCTTAAGCAGGAGCTGCTGAGCCGCAAGACAACCTACTTCCAGCGCAGCAATCCCTACCTTGCCGGCTCCGGCGCCACAAATCCTGCTGACAGCGCCTCCATCCTGCAGGATGAGTTCGTCAGCCGGCTCAGCCTGGATGAGCTGGAGTACAGCCTGAGAGCCGTTGCCATGCAGGTGGACAAGCAGGACGGCGTGCTGATCAACGAGCTGGTCAAGCAGAAAAAAGAAAAGGCCATGAAAATGTACCTGTTCAGCTACTGGGCCCGCGAAAATCCGACCAATCCGGAAGCCTCCTGGCAGGCTTATATGGACGTGGCCCGCAAGATTGACGACAAGTTTCAAAGTGGTTTCCGGCACGGCTTTGAGACCGACCGCGGCTATGTGTTCATGAAGTACGGTGCCCCCAGCGACGTTGTCTCTATTGAGACGGAACCCAGTGCCCCGCCCTACGAAATTTGGTATTACAACCAGTTCCCCATGACGGGCCAGAACAACGTCCGTTTTCTGTTTTACAATCCCTCGCTGGCCACCAATGGCTATGTGCTGCTCCACTCCACTGCCAGGGGGGAGGTGAGCAATCCTCGTTGGGAGCTTGATTTGTATCGCAATTCTCCGGGAGAGGTGGATGGCAGCGACCAGTTCCTGGATGCCACCAGGATGCGTGAAAATACAGGGCGGCAGGCCAGGCGCCTGTTTGATAGCTACTAGGCTGCCGGTGCCTGACGCTGTCTCAAAAGACTTGGGGTTGTGTAAAAAGCCCTTGCGGCTGGTTCTGCAGGTGCCGCACGGCTTCCGGAAAGGGCGCGGGGCGCAGCCCTGCGCCTTTTTCAAAGAGGGGTGCTGCGCCCAGGGGACTTTTTACTCAACCCCGGAAAACAATCGGCACCGGCGGAACACACTCAGCCCTCTCGTGCAAAACAGCCCCGCATCCCTTGATTTTGTCCTCTTGCTTTGAGGGGATTCATAAATTGTTTTTCTTTGCGATGAAAACTGCCTCGTCTTTGCAAACGAGTGTCTGTGGTTTAACAAAACTGAATATCAATACATTGCAAAATTGCACAGGATTTGCAAGGGAATATAGTAGTCGAAAGCAAATGAACAAGCCTGGAGCTGATGCTTAGAATATTGGTTTTCAGAAATTATAAGTTAAAGATTTTATTTAATATTTAATGTAAAATCTGAAAGGCCAACATTTGCAGCTTCTGACCCAAGTACAATAAACAATCGAGTCGTGACGAGCAGCCTAGTCATCATACCTACTTACAATGAGCGCGAAAACATCGGCAGCATGATAGATGCCGTGTGCGCTTTGCCGCAAGGTTTTCAGCTTCTCATAGTGGATGATGGCTCGCCGGATGGCACTGCCGAACTGGCAGCGCAAAAGCAGCAACAATACCCCGGAAGGGTCCACCTCATGCGGCGAAGCGGCAAACTGGGCCTCGGCACTGCCTATATCACCGGTTTCAAATGGGCCCTCGAACGCGGCTTTGATTACATCTTCGAGATGGACTGCGACTTTTCCCACGACCCGGCCGACCTGCCCCGGCTGCTGAAAACCCTCCAGACAGAGGCGGATGTCGTCGTCGGTTCCCGCTATGTCAAAGGCGGCAAATGCGTCAACTGGCCGCTGGACCGCAAAGTACTTTCCTATGGAGCCTCCCTGTACGTCCGCCTCATCACCTGGATGTGGGTGAAGGACCCCACTGCCGGTTTTGTCGGCTATCGCCGCCAGGTGCTGAAAACCATCGACCTTGAAAACATACGATTCATCGGCTACGCCTTTCAGATAGAAATGAAGTTCGCGGCAAAATCCCTCGGATTCAAGATCAAGGAAATCCCCATCACGTTCAAAGACCGGATCGAAGGCATCTCCAAGATGTCGGGATCCATTGTGAAGGAGGCAGTCAGGGGCGTCATCCAGATTAAATGGATTGGAATGACGCGCGGATTCCGTCGCGGGAACCGATAACATCTCTTTCGCAGCCCTCCTGCAGTTGTTTTCCTGTTTTTGCCCCTGTTTCCACTTTTTCCCACCAGTATGCGAAAAACGACCCTTTTGGTGCCGGCATAGAGCGCTTTGGCAGCAAAACGAGCCCTTTACTTGTCCATTTCCGACCTCCTCGCCCCTTTCCCACGCTTGAGTTTGAATCCGAAACACAAAATGAAAAATCTGAATATCTTCAACAATTAAATTTCAAATAATTGAAAATCAACAACTTTTATAGTTGTGGAAAACTTTTTTGATATTAAAGTGGGAAAAAGTGGGAATATGTGTCAAAAAGTAGCTAATTTTGGAGCATAAATTTAATATCAGACGAACATGAATCAACTGTTGGGGGAATATCCTTGCAAAATAGATCCGAAGGGGAGGCTGCGCCTGCCCACGGGGCTGTTGGAGCAATTGTCCCTGGAGGAGCAGGATCATTTCGTCATCAACAGGGGGCTGGAAAAATGCCTCATGCTCTATCCCAAAAAAGTTTGGGATCAGAAATCTGCCCAGGTGAATCAGTTGAACGACTTTGACATGCAGGCCAGGTTGTTTAAGCGCGCCTTCTACCGCGGGGCAACTCCCCTTAAGCGGGATAGCTCTGACCGGCTGAATATTCCCAATCAGTTGCTGGAATGGGCCGGCATGACGGATGGGGAGGTGGTGCTCGCCGCCGTGAATGACAAAATTGAAATATGGTCTGCCGCGGAATACGATGCACAGCTGGGTGGTGAACTTGACCTGGCTCAGCTGGCGCAGCGCGTGATGGGAGATAACAAGCCGTCCTGAACATGAATTATCATGAACCCGTCTTAGCCTCAGAGAGCATCGAGATGCTTGCCGTCAGGAAAGACGGCATCTACGTGGATGCCACCTTTGGCGGCGGAGGGCACAGCCGGCTCATCCTGAATCAATTGGGGGAAAAGGGTCGGCTCTTTGCCTTTGACCAGGATGACGATTCGCTCGAGCACCTGATCCAGGACGAGCGCTTCGTGTTCAACCATCACAACTTTCGCTTCATCCGCCAGTTCATGCGCCTTCACGGCGTGCAACAGGTGGATGGCATCCTGGCTGACCTGGGAGTGTCCTCCCATCAGCTGGATGTGGCGGAACGGGGCTTTTCCTTCCGCTTTGAGGCGGACCTCGACATGCGTATGAACAGGAGCCTTGAACTCAGTGCTGCGGACATCGCCAACCGGCGAAGCGCAGAGGAGCTTCAGGAAATCTTCAGTGAATATGGCGAGGTCAGGAATGCCAAATCCCT
>JBEAYO010000451.1:0-3487 GCA_041159285.1 Bacteroidota bacterium
ACCGCGGCGGAAGGGGGGATTTTAGGCGGGGGTGTGTAAAAAGTCCTTGCGGCTGGTTCCGGCGGTGCTGTACGGCTTCAAGAAAGGGCACTCGGCTGCGCCCCGCGCCTTTTTCAAAGAGGGGCACTGCGCTCCGGTGACTTTTTACACAACCCGCCTTTTAGGAGAAAGCGCCTCGCAAGAGAGACTTTTGAGACAGCCTCTTTTTAAAACACTGCCTCCCGATGGCCTCAAAAGCATTCAACAGGTAAAAATAGCCATTTTAAGCGCAAAAAGCACAGCCTTACCAGTGCAACCAATGCCGGAAATTGGCCGCAAATATGCCAAATCGTGCGCAAATGTGCCGGTTTTCATTATTTTTGAACCCAAAATACATCCATGAAAACATCACCCGCAATTCTCATTCTGATTGCCCTGTTGCTCACCAACTCCTGCAGCGCTCCGCAAAAAGCAGCCAGCGGGAAAACTGGCAAGGCCCCCTTCCTCTGGGAAAACGCCAACGTCTATTTCCTCTTGACTGATCGCTTCTACAACGGCAACCCCTCCAACGACCTCAACTTCGGTCGCAGCCGCGAAACAGCTACCCTGCGCGGCTTCCAGGGAGGTGACATCAAAGGCATCATCCGCAAACTGGAGGAAGGCTACTTCGAAAAACTCGGTGTCAACGCCATCTGGCTCACCCCCGTGGTCGAACAAATCCACGAGGCCACCGATGAAGGCACCGGCTTAACCTACGGCTTCCATGGCTATTGGGCAAAGGACTGGACAGCCCTCGACCCCAACTTCGGAACCGCCGCCGACCTCCAGCAACTCGTTGAAACTGCCCACCGGCAGGGAATCCGCATCCTGCTGGACGTGGTCATCAACCACACAGGCCCGGTCACCGCCAAGGACCCGGTTTGGCCTGCCAACTGGGTCAGGACTGAGCCGCAGTGCGTTTACAAAGACTATCCCTCCACCGTCAGCTGCACGCTGGTGAAAAACCTGCCGGACATAAAAACGGAGAGCGATGCCGCCGTTGACGTGCCTGATTTTTTAAAGGAAAAATGGAGAAAAGAAGGCCGCCTGGAGCAGGAAACGGCCGAGCTGGATGCCTTCTTCGAACGCACTGGCTATCCGAGGGCTTCGCGTTACTACATCATCAAGTGGCTGACGGACTTCATCCGCCAGTACGGGGTGGATGGCTTCCGACTCGATACCACCAAGCACACGGAGGAGGATGTCTGGGCGGCGCTGCGGCGCGAGGCTGACCGTGCTTTCCAGGATTGGAAAAGGGCCAATCCTGCCAAAGTGCTGGACGACAATCATTTTTACATGGTGGGAGAAGTGTATGGCTACAACATCTCCAGCGGCCGCCAGTATGATTTCGGCGACCGGAAGGTGGATTACTTCAGCCACGGCCTCACCAGCCTGATTAACTTTGAGTTCAAGTACGATGCCACTAAGCCTTATGAGGAAATCTTTTCCAAGTACGACCAGCAGCTGCACGGACCACTCAACGGACACTCAGTGCTGAATTACATCAGCTCCCACGACGATGGCTCTCCGTTTGACAAGGAGCGCCTTCGTGCATTGGAGGCAGGCACCAAGCTGCTGCTTTGCCCGGGAGCCTCGCAGATTTACTACGGCGATGAAAGCAGTCGTTCCCTGCAAATCCAGGGTGCCCAGGGGGATGCCACCCTTCGCTCCTTCATGAACTGGGACGAGTTGGAGCGCAAGCAGCAGCGAAATGGCGTTCCTGTCAATGCCGTGCTGGCTCATTGGCAAAAGCTGGGTCAATTCCGGCGGGCACATCCTGCTGTCGGAGCCGGGCGCCATGAGAGGGTAGCTTCCAAGCCTTATATTTTCAAGCGCTCCTACAGCAAGGGCGACTTCCAGGACGTGGTCCTGGTGGGGCTTGAACTTCCGAGAGGGAGGAAGGAAATCCCCGTCAGCAGCGCCTTTTCCAATGGCGAGCAGGTGATGGATTACTACTCAGGGCAAAAACTGAAAGTCACAGCCGGCAGGGTAGTGGTTGACTCGGAATTTGACATCGTCCTGCTCGGAAAACAGTAGTTTCAATCAACCACCGTTCACCTTTACGATCGTTATTTCCACCCGCTGATTCTTCGCCCTGCCCTCCGGCGTGGCGTTGGAAGCGATTGGGTTGCGCTTTCCGTAGCCGCGATAGGTAATCCGGCTGGCGGGAATCCCCTTGTCAACCAGGTACTGTGCCACTGATTTTGCCCGCGCCGTTGACAACTTGTCGCAGAATTCATGGGGTGGAATGCCATTGGTGTGTCCTCCAACCTCGATCACGATGCCCGGGTTTTCCGACAGGAACACATACAGTTCATCCACCGTGGGTATGGAATTGGGTTCCATCCGGGTGCTGTCTGGCTGAAAGTAAATTTTCTCCAGCTTGATGATTTCCCCATCGCGGAGGTTCTCAGCGGAAAGTTCCGGGATGATTCTCGGCGTGATCTCGAAGCTCGTGCTGGCCTGGCAGCCGTTGGCATCCTGCACGGTGACATCCTGCGTGCCGGTGGCCAGGGCAAGAGCCTCGTCAGTCGTCTCCCCGCTTGCCCAGCGGTAGGTGTAGGGAGCCTTTCCTCCGCTTGCCCTCGCGGCGGCCTTGCCGTTCTTCTGCTTGTCGGTAGTGGCGGGCCGGATGCGGCTCACCTCCAGCGACAAGGCGGCGGGTTCGTTCACCCTGAAATTGGAGCTGGCCGAATTGCCGGCAGCATCCGTCACCACCAGCTGGTAAGTGCCGGCGGGGAGCTCGGCCAGCGAAGCCTCTTCCCCTCCGCCAGTCCAGTTGTACTGGAACGGAGCCTTGCCGCCGCTGACTTCCGAGGCCAGGGCAGCAGTCTTCTCACCAACGCAGCGAATTTCTGCAACCTGATTGATCTGAACGCTCAGCGGCAGGATGTTCTCGGATACGGCGATGGATGCCATGGCTGAGCAGCCGTTTTTATCCGTCACGGTGACCCTGTGTTCGCCGGGTGCGAGTTTTGAGGCCGTTGCCGCTGTTTCCCCATTGCTCCAGGCCCAGGTGTAATTTCCGCTGCCACCGTTTGCCTTTGCCGTGGCCTTGCCATCCGAGTTTCCGGTGCTGGCAGGCGCATCCCCCTTGACAGTCAAGGTCAGGGGCTGGGGCTCTACAACACTGAACTTAGCGGTAGCGCTGCCGCCGGCGCCATCGCTGACTGTCACGGAATAGGAGCCGGCGCCGAGCCCGTTGGCTGTTTCTCCGGAGCTTCCTTCAGACCAGGTGATGCGGAAGGGTGGTTTTCCGCCAGAGACGGAAGCACTGATGGCGGCGGTTTTGTCTCCGGCGCACCGCAGATCGGCAATCTGGCCTATCTCGACTTTCAGGGGCAGAATATTTTCAGTGACCAGCACCGTCGCGCTTGCACTGCAGCCCATGAGGTCCGTCACCGTGACCCCGTTGTTGCCAGGCAGCAATTTGGTGGCCGTTGCACTCGTCTCGTCATTGTCCCAGCGA
>JBEAYO010000452.1:0-3485 GCA_041159285.1 Bacteroidota bacterium
CTTCCCAGGAGGTAAGCTTCACCCACCGAATACCCTGTGGTTTTGAAAGCCTTACTTTTTCAGCAAACCCTAAGCAGTTAAAAGTTAAAAATTTAATTTAAAAGATAAAAATTTATTTAATTAACTTAAAAGTGAATAAATTTGCAACCCTTGTCGAGGCATTGCGGTTTAAAAAAGTGACATTTTATACCGTGCGCCTGGACGAACATGAAACCAACCTGTTCCTTCAATTCATCAATGCACATGCCGACGACGGTACAAGCCGGGAGGAATTAGCCACTATACGAAAGTGGATAGGGAAAATCGGCAGCGAGATTGGAGCGACAGCGCCCTATTTCCGGAGCGAGGCATTCAGGGGCGGCGATGCAAGCGCGCTTCCCCCACCGGCACAGTTCCTGGAAACGAGCTGTGATTTAAGGCTTTACTGCATGCGGGTGAACAGCAGCTCGGTCGTGCTGTTCGGTGGCGCTGTGAAGACGGCACCCACCGCTCAGGAATGCAATCAGGTAAGGCCCCATTTCATGTTGGCCAACAAATTGACAAAAGCCATCCACCGCGCCATACAAGCCGGAGACATCAAGATCCATCCTGTGACCGGACGGTTGGTTTTTGATGAAAATTTAACTTTGGAAATCACTTAACTGAATCATGGCTAACTATAAAGACATCGCGAGCTTCTTCGAGGAAAAGGGCCCCGAAGACATCGAGCGTTTTGTGGACAAAAACCTCGACATCTCCCAACAGGTGCATGCGATTTTGGAAGAAAAAGGCTGGACGCAAGGGCAATTCGCAGAAAAACTGGGAAAAACAGACGCCGAAGTGAGCAAGTGGCTGAGCGGAATGCACAACCTCACCCTGAAAAGCATCGCAAAAATGGAAGCAGTGCTTGGCACGGACATCATCCTCACACCGCAAAAGGCAAAGGAGAAATACACTGGCATTCAGCACTTCACCATCCTGGAACACGTGAAAATCAAGCGGCTTACAACCGAGAACGAGGCTGGCGCCCTGCCTCCGCATTTCAGCCTGTATAGCAAGCTGGAAACAAATTCCTTCTATTCAACCAAAATAGCCGGCAAATTGGAGACAGCATCATGAGCAAGGAGAAACCGAAAATCGTCCCTGAAAAAATACACCTCCAGGCCATCAAAGTCTTTAAGACCAACCTGGAGGCTGCTGATGATTACCTGAACAATCCAAGGCCTGTCAACGGCTTCGAGTTCGGCATCGCCAAGGCCGTCTCGCACGATGTGGAAAACGGTGCGACCAGGTTCCGCCTGTTCTTTTCGCTGGATGCCCTGGACGAAAAGTCGGCCCCCCTGGGGCTGAAGGCGGAGTATGGGATAGAATTCCAGTTCAGGGTGGAGAACTACTCCGACTTCGTGCGCCGGACCGGGGAAGGAGCGCTTCAGGTTGACCTGAGCTTGGGGGTGACTTTGATGGGCATTGCCTATTCAACCGCGCGCGGCATCATCCTGGAAAAAACACAGGGTACCCTGTTCGGTGGGGTCATCCTGCCGGTGATAGATCCATCCAAGGTTTTGCTGGAGGAAAAAGTCTCCGGATAGACCTTGTTTCATCCTCAATGCCCATATTGAACCGCTCTTCTCTGGAAGGCAGCAGCTCAGCCGGCACTTCCTGCAAGACCGGCCATATTTTTCAGCGGTTTTCAGCCTTTGCTCCCTTCCATCTCGTCCAGTTGTTTCAATAGCCCTCTGGCAGCTTGCGTGTTGGGATGCCCCTCTCCCAGCTGGTTGCGGAAGATTGCATAAGCCTCGCTTATCAGTTTCCTCGCATTTTCATAATCCCCCAGACCTGCCAGTATGGCGCCCAGGTTGGAATAGCTCACAGCCGTGTCGGGGTGGTCGCGCCCCAAATTTCGCTCATCGGACTGCAGGGCCTTTTCCATAAAGACCTTTGCACCGGCGTAGTCCCCTAATTCCTGAAGGATGGAGCCCAAGGTTGCGTTATACCAGGCCGCGTTGGGAGGGTCGGGCCCAAAATTTCGCTCATCGGCTTGCAGGGCCTTTTCCAGCAAGACTTTTGCACCGGCGTAGTCGCCCAGGTCCCTGAGCACGATGGCCAGGTTGGAGTATCTCGCCGCCATGGTGGGATGGTAGGGCCCAAAATTTCGTTCATCGGACTGCAGCGCCTTTTCCAGCAAGACTTTTGCACCGGCGTAGTCCCACAAGTCCATAAGTACAATGGCCAGGTTGGAGTATCTCACCGCCGTGTTGGGATGGTCGGGCCCAAAATGTTGCAAATCGGACTGCAGGGCTTTTTCCAGCAAACCCTTCGCACCGTCGTAATCCCCCAAGGCGCGAAGGATTAAGGCCAGGTTGGAGTACGTCACGGCTGTAGTGGGATGCTCAGGCCCAAAATTTCGCTCATGGGACTGCAAGGCCTTTTCCAGCAAGGCCTTCGCACCGGCATAGTCCCCCAAGTGCTTGAGCACCATGGCCAGGTTGTTTTGCAGCGCTGCTTTTTCATTGAATTCCAAGTGCTCCGCCGAGCGCAGGAGCGACTGTCCGGAAGGTATCCACTCGATCTTGTCCGCCGGGTTGTCCTTGCTTTCGTCAAAGCTGAGTTTTTCAGCGAACGCCTCCACCAGTGGCATCAGATCTTCCTTGTCCGCCGGGCGGGTTTGGTTCACGATGGCCTTTAGCAGGCGATGGCAGCCAAAATGGTTCTTCTGCGGCTGCAGCAGCCAGCCCAGGCGGTGGAGTTCCTGGAGGTGATTGGCAAAGGTGGTCTTGTCCTTTTCAATGCCGCACCACTCCATCAGGTCCCTCGCCGGGTAGCCCTCGGCGCCCGGCGGCAATGCCGCCATCTGCTTCAAGAGCCGCAGCAGCTCCGGCCGCTGGTCAATGCCGGAGAGGTCGAAGGCCTGCAGGAGGTGGCGGTAGCGGGTGGTTTCGCCCCGCGCGTGCTCCAGGTCCACGACGGCCTGCAGGGTCTCGTCGTCGAGCTGGTGGGTGTCGAGGTAGTTGGACAACTCGCCCACGGTGTCCATCTCCCGGTGAGCTTCCAGCAGCTTGGCGAACAGCTCTATGCTGAGGGTGTGGTATTCGATTTTTTCAAGAAAGGCGTCGAGCGCGCCGACGTCCTGCGGCTTGGTGCAATGTTTCAGGAAAAGCTCCCGGGCAGCGTCAGGGCCGAGCTTGCCGAGTTCCATCCGTTCGCAGCTGCCGATGACCTGCCGGGAGGTGAGCAGCACGTGCCAGTTTTTGCCCTGTGGTAGTTGCTCGCTCCATTCCCGCAGGCCCTGGTCCGCATTGTCAACCACAAGCAGGTTGGTGCCGTCCATGTTTTGCAGTGCCAGCAGCATGCGGTAACAGACCTGCTCGAAGGTCTCGCCTTGTTCCTGCCGGATGCCGAGGGAGGCCTGCAGGCCCGCGTCCGTGGCGAAGGACTGTACCAGGGAGTCCCGCTGCTCCACCCAGGCGATGCGGTCGTACTGATCGCCGTGTTGGCTGGCGTAGAGC
>JBEAYO010000453.1:0-3480 GCA_041159285.1 Bacteroidota bacterium
GGGCTGAAATTCTGCTTTCGGCCAGGATGACGCCTACTCCGTGGGTGCTCTCCAGGAGCTTTATGATAACAGAGCCGTTTCCTTGCAGGCGTTCAACCATTTTTCGCAGGTCCTCCGGCGAGCCGGCTATGAAGGTCTGGGGTATGGAGATGCCGTTTGCCGACAGCACCTGCAGGCATTTGAGCTTGTCGCGGGCGCGGAGCAAGGCCTCGGAGGAGGTCAGGGTGTAATAACCGGTCAACTCCAGCTGCCGGATGATGGCGGCCCCGTAGTCGGTCACCGAGGCTCCGATGCGTGGGATGATGGCATCCATTCCGCTGAGCAGCAGTCCTTCGTACACCAGGCAGGGAGCCGCTGCATCCATGACGATGTGGCAGCGCTGGTGGTCTATCACGCGGCAGTAATGGCCGCGGTTGCGGGCTGCCCGGTACAGGCTTTGGGTGGAATACAATCCGGCGCCTCTGGAAAGAATGGCGATATTGAGCATGTCAAAATGTTGAGGTGCTGTTTTTTTTTGCCAAAAGAATAAAAAAAAACCAGAATGGGCAATAAAAAAGGGTGGAAAAGGCGGGATTGCATCGTTTTTCGAAATATACCTTTACCTTTCGCAAAAAAGCACTGTCATGAAACAGGGACAAACTGCAAAGTTGAACGACCCCCGCACCATCAATGGCTGGGCCTTGTTCGACTGGGCCAACTCCGCCTATGCATTGACCATAGCGGTAGCTATTTTCCCCGCTTATTACGAGGAAACCACGGAGGAGGTCATTGAATTCGGGGGGCACGCCATTTACAACACCACCTTGTTTGCCCTGGTGCTCTCGGCCTCCTACCTGCTCATAGCCATGATGTCGCCTTTGTTGTCGGGCATAGCGGATTACAGTGGCAGGAAGAAGGTGTTTCTTCGCTTTTTCACCACGATGGGGTCCCTGGCCTGCATGTCCCTGTTTTTTTTCAGGACAAAGGAGGAATTGCTCACCGGAACGCTGGGATTCATGCTGGCGACGATTGGATTTGCGGGCTCGCTGGTTTTTTACAATGCCTATTTGCCCGCGATTGCAACGGAGGACCGCTACAACCGGGTCAGTGCCAGGGGTTTTGCCTTCGGCTATGTCGGCAGTGTGATACTGTTGATTGTAAACCTGGCAGTCATCATGCAGCCGGCCTGGTTTGGCATGGGAGCAGACGCCGGCACTTTGCCGGTGCGGCTGTCATTCCTGACAGTGGGTTTGTGGTGGCTCGGTTTTGCGCAGTTGTCCCTGAGCCGCTTGCCCGCCGACTCGGCCAGACCCTTTTCGGGTGAGTTGCTGACGCGCGGTTTCGGCGAGTTGCGAAAGGTATGGGAAACGGTGAGGCAGTCAGTGCATATCCGTGGTTTTCTGCTGGCGTTTTTTTGTTACAGTGCGGGGGTGCAGACGGTGCTGAGCCTGGCTTCGCTATTTGCCAAGGTGGAAATGCGTATGGAGACCTCTGAATTGATCCTGGTGATACTGTTGTTGCAGTTGGTGGGTTTGGCCGGTGCGTATTTTTTTGCCAGGCTGTCGGATGCCATCGGCAATAAGGCGGGGTTATTGTCCATGCTGGCGATGTGGGCCCTGATCTGTCTGGCAGGTTTTTTCGTGGAGGAGAAGTGGCAGTTTTACGCCCTTGCGTCCGGGGTAGGACTCATGATGGGAGGGGTGCAGTCGCAATCGAGGGCTACTTACGCCAAGCTGATACCCAAACAAACTGCTGACACCACCTCCTATTTCAGTTTTTACGATGTGCTGGAGAAATCTGCCACGGCGCTGGGTGCCTTCAGTTTTGCCTTCACCGGACAGCTGTTCGGCAGCATGCGGCACAGCGTGTTGGCGCTGGCTGCTTTCTTTATACTGGGGCTCGTCTTCCTGTCTGGTGTAAAGATAAAGGAATCCTCTCAAAATTAAGGGGTTCAGCCGGGCCCCGGCTGCGCTGACCTTGGCTGTGCTCAGCCATTAGTGCCGCTTGACCTTCGGAGAGGGCGGCTGGCCTGTGCCCCGGGGTTGAGAAAAAAGTCCCCGGGGGCCGCGCGCCTTTTGCGGGAAGGTTCCTCGCAAAAGGGTCTTTTGATACCGCCACGTGCCCAATAATTCCATTCCCGCGACCGGCGGTCTTCGCCCGCCGACTGCCCTTTCCGGGAGGCAGGCGGCATCCGCAAGGGGGTGCCAAGCAGTTACATTTTCTTTCGTTATAGCTTCTCCTAATGGTTCCTCAGGTCAATCCCCCAGGTCAGTTTGTTTCGGATTGTTTCCAGAAAGTCCACATCCCCCAGGGTGACCATTTTGATGTAAAAGTCACCCCTGCGAATGGCGATCTTGTTTTCCGGCGTGATGATTTCGTAGCGGGAATCCATGGTGCAAAGGAAGTTTTCCGAGCGCCCCTCCACTTCAAAGGAGATGACAGCGCTGTCGGAGATGACCAGGGGTCGCACGTTGAGGTTGTGGGGCGCCACGGGGGTCAGCACGAAGTTATTGGAATCAGGGAAGACGATGGGTCCGCCGCAGCTCAGGGAATAGCCGGTGGAGCCGGTCGGCGTGGCGAGGATGATGCCATCCGCCCAGTAGGTGTTGAGGTAAGCCCCGTTGACGAAGGTATGGATGGTGATCATGGAGGAAGTGTCGCGCTTCAGGATGGTGAAGTCGTTGAGCGCAAAAGGAATGTGGCCGAACAGGGGGGGCGTGCATTCGAGGTGAAGGGTGCTTCGCTGGGTCACTGAATACTGGCCTTCCGCCAACAGTTGGATAGCCGCTCGGATGTCCTGTTTTCCAATGGTGGCGAGGAATCCGAGTCTTCCCAGGTTGATGCCCAGCACCGGCACCTCGCAGTCGCGGATGAGCGTTGCCGCAGAGAGGATGGTGCCGTCGCCGCCCAGGGTGATCATGAAGTCGAAGTTGCGCACGCGGAAGTCCAGGTAGCCTTCGAAGGTGCCGACATTGGTCTGGAACCTGATTTTTTCCCGGATGGCCTCCAGGTAGGGGGCGTACACATAGGCGGCGATGCCATGGCGGGCCAGGGCATCAAACAATTCCTGCACGAAGGGCTGGTCGCCCTCTTTTAAGTATTGACTGTAAACGACTACCTGCATAATCAAAATCTTACCTGCCAATGTAAGAAAAATCCGTATTCATTGAAATGATTGCGGCTGAATTCCAGATAAAAGACTTTGTCGTAGTCCAAAATGATGTTGGCGCCGAGGCTGAGTCCCCAGAGCAGCTCATTTCCCAGGGAGTTGCCGTTCCCATAAAAAGGATTGTTGACAAAGGCGTTTTCGCTGTGGGCGGAGAGGAACACCTTGACGGGCAGGATGCGCAGGGAGGAAGGCTTGAAGTAATTTTTAGCGCGAAGCTCCTTGTCCAGGAGTTTCCATCTGAAATTCAGTTTCAAGAGGCCAAAGTCGAGGCCGTCCACGACGTAGTATTCATATCCGCGTATGTAATCTTCGAGGTATCCGAGCGCCTGGCT
>JBEAYO010000454.1:0-3448 GCA_041159285.1 Bacteroidota bacterium
TTTCAAAAGTGCTCCAGGTGCTTTGAAGCAGCCCCAAGCACCAATACAAAGAAAGGCATTTAAAAGAAAAGATGAAAATGCGAACACAGGCTTTGTCGGGCTTCCACCAAAAGCCCCGCTGCCACGGCCTTCATCATCAGCACAACACATTATCATGCAGCCACTTGCAGAAAGATTGCGCCCGCGCAACTTCGACGACTACCTCGGGCAAGCCCACCTCACCGGAAAAGAAGCAGCCCTCCGCTTCGCCATCGAGCAGGGCAACCTTCCCTCCATGATCCTCTGGGGACCCCCCGGCGTTGGCAAAACCACCCTGGCAGGCATCATCGCCAATCTCCTGAAACGCCCCTTCTTCAGCCTCAGCGCCATCAATGCCGGGGTCAAAGACGTGCGGGAGATGATAGACAAAGCCAGGGGACAGCAGTTTTTCAGCACACCGAACCCCGTGCTGTTCATCGACGAAATCCACCGCTTCAGCAAGTCCCAGCAGGACTCGCTGCTCGGGGCGGTTGAAAAAGGAATAGTGACCCTGATTGGCGCCACCACGGAAAACCCCTCCTTTGAGGTGATTCCCGCCCTGCTGTCGCGCTGCCAGGTTTACGTGCTCAAGCCCCTGGACAAGAAAGAACTCATTCAATTGGTGGACAAGGCCATCCTGGAGGACGAATACCTGCAGCAGAAGCAAATTGAAATGGCAGAATACGAGGCCCTGCTGCTGTACTCCGGCGGCGATGCCCGCAAGCTGCTCAACGGACTGGAGCTGGTGACCAACCTGGCCAGGGCCAGGGAGAAATTGGTCGTCACAAACGCCCTGGTCGAAAAGTGCATTCAGCAAAACCTGGCCCTGTACGACAAGGCCGGGGAAATGCACTACGACATCATCAGCGCCTTCATCAAGTCCCTGCGCGGCAGCGACCCCAATGCCGCCGTCTATTGGCTGGCGCGCATGCTGGCCGGCGGCGAGGACATTGAATTCATCGCCCGCCGGATGATCATCCTGGCATCCGAGGACATCGGCCTGGCCAATCCCAATGCCCTGCTCATGGCCACCACCTGCCTGCAGGCCATCAGGACGGTGGGTATGCCGGAAGCGAGGATCATCCTGTCGCAGGCGGCAGTTTACCTGGCTACTTCCCCCAAGAGCAATGCCAGCTACCTGGCGATTGACAAGGCCCTGGCACTGGTGCAGCAAACCGGCAACCTGCCGGTGCCCTTGTCCCTGCGCAATGCCCCCACCTCGCTGATGAAGGATCTGAACTACGGTCATGGCTACCGCTACGCCCATGACTTTGACCATAACTTTGCGGAGATGGAGTTCCTGCCGGGAGAAATCTCCGGCTCCCGGTTTTACGAACCGGGCAGCAACGCGGCTGAGGACAAGATCCTGCAGTGGCTGCAGTCGCGGTGGAAGGGGAAGTACGGCTATGGGGAATAAAAAAAGAATCCCATTGAAAATTAAACTCATCTTTCGCACCTCAATCCTACAGAATCAAGGATAAAAAAATCTTTATTTTCCGCTGTTTTGCTTGTGTGAAAAGTTCATGCGGCTTGTTCTGCTGGCGCTGTCAGCAGTGCTGGGGTTGTGTAAAAAGTCCCATGGGCGCAGTGCCCCTCTTTGAAAAGGGCGCGGGGTGCAGCCCCGAGCCTGTCTCAAAAAAACCTTGGCGGCTGACGCCGTCAAGGAATATTTTGAATGAATGCCCATTTTTTTGATTTTGCGAAGCAAAATCAAAAAAATGGGCATTCATTCATTATTTTCTTTCGCCGCCGCAGGCGGCGAATGTCTTTTGAGACAGCCTCTCGGCGGGCCACAGCCCCGCCGAGCGCCCTTTCCGGAAGCCGTACGGCACCGGAGGAAACAGCAGCGGATTGTCGGTCCGTGTAATGCAGGCAGGTAGCTTACGGTTCTGCCCGCATGCTTTAAAGGATTAAAAAAAAAAAGACCTTCACAGCGTTCGCCGTGAAAGTCTTTTTTATGGTTATGTCCTGCCATCCGGCAGGTGCAAGTGGAATTATTCCTCTTTGCCGCCTTTCAGCTCGTCCTGGAGCTTCTGCAGCGCATCCCATTCGCCGGCAGCAGCCAGTGCGGCCTGCTGGGCCCAGGTCGTGGGATCGTGCATCTTGTATCGGGAGCCAGCCTGCTCCAGGATGTCCCGGACGGTGTCAGCATTGGCAGCCGCGAGATCGGCAAAGGTGTGGATGCCCGCCTCGTTCAGGAGGGTGGCGATTTTAGGACCGATGCCCTCGATTTTCTTGAGGTCGTCGGCTTTAGCAGCGGCGGCAGCCTTGGGCTTTGCCTCTGCCTTTGGAGCGGGAACTTCTTCCACCGCGGGAGCTGCTTCCACCACAGGCGCCTTCGGAGCCTTCGGAGCAGCTACAGGAGCCTTGGGAGCCACCAGCGTTTCAGCCACTTCCTCGAAAGGAATGATGCTCACCACGGTGCGGTTGTTGCGGCCCTTGCGGAACTTGACCGTGCCGTCCACCTGTGCATGCATGGTGAAATCCTTGCCGAGATAGACATTTTCACCGGCGTGGAACTTCGTGCCGCGCTGGCGGATGATGATGTTTCCAGCCAGGGCCAGCTGGCCGCCGAATAATTTTACGCCGAGACGTTTACTGTTACTGTCGCGGCCATTCTGGGTTGAACCTTCCCCTTTTTTATGTGCCATTTTTTGGAAATTTAAAATTTAAGTGATGAATTCCGCTCAACTGATGATGCTGCCGGCATTCTATGCCTCTTGTCATTCCTCTCTGCCGGAGAGCCTCACAAGCTGATCGACTGAATCCTGATCTTTGTGAACTGCTGGCGGTGGCCGTTCTTCTTGCGATAGCCCTTGCGCCTTTTCTTTTTGAAGACGATGACTTTGTCTCCCTTCACCAGGGATTCCAGGATGGTGGCGCCAATGCTGGCGCCCTTCACGACCGGCGTGCCGATCTGTACGGCGCCGTTGTTTTCCACCAGGTGAACCTGGTCAAAACGCACGTCGTCGCCTGCTGCGGCTTCTAACCGGTGGACGAAGATCTCCTGACCTTCAGTCACTTTGAATTGCTGACCGGCTATTGTTACGATTGCGAACATGTTGATGATTTTTGTTATAAATAATAATCGCTGCTTTTGCGGCCTCCATTGTGGCACAATGAAAGTACGTAAAAACGGGCGCAAAGTTAATGAATTAACCCGGATTAACCAAAATGGATTCGCTATTTATTGCATTTTATTGGAATCTAAACCAGAAATAGGGCGGAAGGGGGATTTTAGGAGGCTGTCTCAAAAGACTTCTCGGCGAGAGACCCTCGTTTTAAAAGGGCGCGCAGGCTCCACCGGTGCCGGGGGTTGTGTAAAAAGCTCCCAGGCGCAGTGCCCTCTCGCTGAAAAGGGCGCGGGGCGCAGCCCCGCGCCCTAAAAACCCCTTACCCGGCGCGGGGTTTGGTGTGGGAAACTCGGGGC
>JBEAYO010000455.1:0-3447 GCA_041159285.1 Bacteroidota bacterium
GGCATGCCTCCAGCGCCTGCAGGGTCAGCAGGCCCTCGATGGTGGATTCCGCGCCGGCATTGCGGTTTACGTCGGTTTTGCTGCCGATGCCGTCGAAGGTCCTACCCGTGCCAGGGTCGTACATGGCAATTCCAGCGGGATTGTTTCCGAAGAACCAGGTGGCCAGCTTGCCGGCGGTCTCGGCATAGGCCGTTTCGCCAGTGGCCCTGTAGGCCTCGGTGGCTGCGAAAACCATGGGCCGGATGCCGTATGCGATCTGCGGAAACTGAAGGAGGTCATGCATGACCGGGCCGCTGGAGTCAACTGCCATGTTGAAACTGTTGAGGTAACCCTGTTCCAGGCAAAAGGGGTAAAAGTGCTTCACCTCGCGCAGCGCCAGCTGCACCAGGCGGTCGTCCTTGATGGCTGCCCCCGCCTTCAGCAAGCCGTATGCCTGGATGTTTCCCCAGGCGTGCCAGCTGTTCTGCCAGCTGGGAAAGGCGCCGTATGGAGGCGCTTTTTCATCACCCTGTTGCGACTTTTCAAGCAGATTGCCGATGGCCAGGATCCAGCCCTTCACCTTTTCCGAGGGATAGACGCTGTAGTAGTTGGCCAGTCCCGTCAGCACGACGCCCAGCTGGTCGCCACCGGTCGTCATCAGGCAGGCGGGGATGCTGATGCCCTGCAAAAGGGTGTCGGGTTCCGCCTGGATGCACAGGGAATCGACCTTCTCCAGGGCCTTCTCCAGGGCCGGCCTGGTGGCTTCCTTCAATGCCGCGAGATCTGCTGATTCAATCAGATGGATCTCGCTCAGTGCCCACATGGCCCGCCAGGTCCAGAAGCCGGCTACGGCCTGGCTGTTCTGGTGGGTTTTGTTCACCTCGTTGTCCTGCAGCAGGAAATTGTAAAAATAGCCATTTTCAGCCTGCTGGTGGAGGATGAAGGCTGAGAGCTGCTCTATCCGCTTCAGGAGGGCAGCATCGGGCTTTGCCTGGTACTGCCGGCAATAGAAAACGAGGGCGCGGGCGACGTCGTCCACGCAGGTGAAGCCTTCGTCGGCATCTGCCGTCAGGCGGTAGTCCGGGGCCTCGCAGTAGATCCAGACGGTACCGAGAGAGGAGGAATCCGCCGCCTTCACTTCCTGGAATAGGTGGTCCAGGTGCGCGGTGTTGAGGAGGCTGGCCGGCGCCTGTTCAGGACTGTTGTTTTTACAAGCGGCCAGCAGGGCCAGCGCACAGAGCAACAATAGTTTTTGCATAGGGATGGTTGGTGTTTTTTTTAAAAAGTCTAATATCCCAGTGCCGCCAGCACCTGGGTCGTGTCAACGGTGGCGAAGCTGATGGCCCGGTCGGACATGGCATAGGGAATCAGCAGCCGGCCCTGGTGTTCCAGCAGCCCGCAGGTGTAGAGCACATTGGGCACGTAGCCTTCGCGTTCTTCCTCGTTGGGGCTGAGCAGCGGCTGCTCCAGGCTGACCAGCACCTTCCAGGGCTGCTCCAGGTCGAGCAGGGTGAAGCTCAGCACGTATTTCCTCATGGGGCCCACGGCGTGTGTCAGCAGCAGCCAGCCTTTGGGCGTCTTCACGGGACTGCCGCAGTTGCCCATTTGCAGCATTTCCCAGTCGCGCTGCGGCTGCTGGAGGGGCTGGTAGGCATCCCAGGTGTACAAATCCTCCGAAAACATGATGGAGAGGTTTCTTCCGCCCTGGCGGCTGACCATGGCGTACCGGCCGTTTATTTTCTCGGGGAAAATGGCCATGCCCTTGTCCGAGGCTGCCTGGCCTTGCAGGGGCCGGATGCGGAAATGCCGGAAATCGCTGGTTTCAATGAGCTGGGGGCGAATTTCCCGTCCGTTGTAGGCGGTGTAGGTGGCCAGGTAGCTGGCAGCCTGACCGTCGTTGAACAGCAGGAAGCGGGCATCTTCCATGCCGTTTGTCTCCGAGGGGGAAGCCGGGAAAATCACCCGGCCGCTCAGCGGGACGGAATCGGGGAAGGTGAGGTCGTAGCTGAGTTCCGAGCCTGCCACGGCCGTTTTTTAGCCGCTGTGCAGGCATTTGGAGCGTTCCTCCAGCCGCACCGAGCCGTCTGCCTCCAGGATGCCCGGCAGGAAGACGATGGAGGAGATATGTCCCTCGCCGGTGGCTCGCATGCTGAGGATGAAGCGCAGGTCTCCTTCCGGCAGGTCGCCCTGATCCGGGTGCGGCACGATGGAGGGATTGAAGAGGGCTGAGGCCTCGATGCTGTATTCATGGGTGAAAAAAGCGCCGATGAGCAGTTTTTTCTCCTGGGACAGTGGCGACTGGACCATTCCCGCCAAGCGCTCGAAATTTTCCACGAAAACGTCATCCAGGTCGAAATGCCGGTCCCTGAAATTCTCTTGGACAGCTTTGAGTTGCGCCCGGGCTTCCGCCTCGTCGAGTCGAGAGACGTAGTCGATGACGGGATTGAAGCGCTCCGGAGTTCCGAAGTTCAGGAAGCGGAGCAATACCTTGCGAGGGTCGGCATAGAGTCGGATGTCACTTCTTTTGACTGCAATCATAATCGGGAGATTAAGCGTTAACTTTTCAAGCCTGAAGAGGCCATGCTTTCAATGAAATATCGTTGAAAAAAAGTGTAAGCCAGCATGACGGGCAGGGCCAGCAGCACAGCGGCGGCCAGTTTTACGCCCAGTTGCGCTTCCGCCCTGCCGCCGACGGCGAACAGGGTGACCAGTTGGGGCATGGTCATCAGTTCCTCCTTCCGGATGACGATCAGGGGCCATAGCACGTCGTTCCAGGAGTTCATGAAGGAGATGATGCCGACGGTGATCAGCGTGGGGATGACGTTGGGCCAGAGGATGGAGAAGATGATGCGCAGTTCGCTGCAGCCATCCACCCTGGCGGCCTGGATGAGTTCGTCCGGGATGGTTTTGAAGGCCTGTCGGAACAAGAGGATGGCGAAGGCGCTGTTCATGGCCGGCACGATAAGGGCTGCCAGGGTGTCCGTCCAGCCGATCTTCACCATGAGGATGTAATTCGGGATGAGGGTGATTTGGAAGGGTAGGGTCATGGTGAAAATGATGATGAAGAACAGGAGTCCCTTTCCCTTGAAATGCAGTTTTGCCAGGGCGTAGCCGGTCATGGATCCGAACACGAGCACGCCGGCCGTGGCTGCGAGGGCTACAGCGGCGCTGTTGAGCAGGGAGCGCCAGATCGGGATTTTTTCCATCATCTGCCGGTAGTTGTCCATCGTCAGTTCCTTCGGCAGCAGGCCGAGGTTTCCGATGGAGGCTTCCGGGGTGAGCGAGGCTGCCACCATCCAGTAGAAGGGGTAGAGGAAGGAGCAGGCTGCTGCCGTCAGCAGGAGATAGCGGAATGCCACCGATATTTTCATGATAGCGTGGTCTGTTTTTTTCTAAATTGAAATGGGCGCGAGGCTGCCTCGCGCGCTTAAAAACCCAATCCCCTCGGCCGGCGGGCGTCGCCCCCCC
>JBEAYO010000456.1:0-3432 GCA_041159285.1 Bacteroidota bacterium
GAGCGGGGATTTTAGGGGATTCGGCCGGCCCGCGACCGGCCGAATCCCCTTTCCGGGAAGCGATCGGCACCAGCGGAACGAGTGCCGATTCTTTTGGGGCTACCTCCTCTTCACAAAATGAGACAGCCTCAGACCGCCCTTTTGCAAAGCCAACAGGCAGTGGCCGAATCCTTTTCAGTTTGAGGGGATTCGAAATTATCGCATATTGTGTCAAAAAAAAACACGCCATGGACTTCCATGAAAATTCCGATTCCGACAGCCTCTATATGCGGCGGTGCTTCGAGCTCGCCAGACTGGGTGCCGGCAACGTGGCGCCCAACCCCACGGTTGGCGCCGTGCTCGTGCACGAAGGGCGCATCATCGGCGAAGGCTGGCATGAGCGCTACGGACAAGCTCATGCCGAGGTCAATGCCGTCAACAGCGTGCGGGAGGAGGACCGCCATCTGATTGAGCGGGCAACGCTCTATGTCTCCCTGGAACCCTGCAATATCTTTGGAAAAACCCCGCCCTGCACCGGCCTCATCCTGCGCTGCAGCATCCCCAGGGTCGTCATCTCCTGCCTGGACCAGACCCCGGAGGTCTCGGGAAGGGGAGTGGAAAAGCTCAGGGAGGCCGGCGTGGAGGTGACCACCGGCGTCTGTCTCCCGGAAGGGAGACTCATCAGCCAGGTGCGAAATACCTTTGTATCGAAAAAGCGCCCCTACATCCTGCTCAAATTCGCCAGGTCCAGGGACGGGTTTATGGGAAGACACGGCGAACAGGTGTGGATCAGCAATCCCTTTTCCAAACGCCTGGTGCACCGCCTGCGCTCCGAATACAGCGCCATCCTGGTCGGCACCCGCACGGCGCTGACCGACAACCCACAGCTGAACACGCGGCTGTGGCATGGAAACAGCCCGCTGCGGATATTGCTGGACCGCCAACTGCAGGTGCCAGGGTCCTTCCACCTGCTGAGTGACGGCTCCCCTACCCTGGTCGTCACCCAGGCGGAGTTGCCATCTGAAGCCCCCTCGCCAGCCGTGCGCTACCACCGGGTTCCTTTTGACGGGCAGTTGCTGTCCTCGCTCATGGATCACCTTTTCCACTGCAATATCAGCTCCCTGATGGTGGAGGGCGGAGCGGAGACGCTGCGGCATTTCATCGGGCAGGGCCTGTGGGATGAAGCCCTGGTGCTGGAAGGGGCAGGAGTATTGGGGGAAGGGATTCCCGCGCCGGAGATAGGCGGGGTGCACGCCGGGGAATTCAGGCTGGGATCCGACCGCTTGCTGCTGTACCGCCGTGGGCAGGAATAGCGGCAGTGGACGTTAAACTTTCTTTAAAGTAGGCACTAAAAACCATAACAGGTGTTCTGCAAGTGTTTATCAGGTGTTAACTTTGCTGATTAAATTGTGAAACTCAGAGCAAATGAGAAAAACAACCGTCATACTTGCCATCGCATTTTCGGGCATTGCGCTGTATTCGTTCACGAGCGGTCGCGCGCAGTCCGCCGATCCCGCTGCAGCAGACATCCAGTGGGTCACCTGGGAACAACTGGCCGAGAAGTCAAAAAAAGAGAGGAGGAAGGTGGTGGTGGATGTTTACACTGACTGGTGTGGCTGGTGCAAGCGCATGGATGCCACTACTTTCAGCCAGCCTCAGATCGTCCGCTACGTGAATGAGAAGTACTATGCTGTGAAGTTCAATGCGGAGATGAAGGAGGACATCACTTTCAAGGGAGAGGAGTTCAGGTTTGTGAAGAACGGGATGCGCGGATATCACGAGCTGGCGGCGAAGATTACCAGCGGCAGGTTGAGTTACCCGACGGTTGTTTTCCTGGATGAGAATCTGGAGGTCATTCAGGCGATTCCTGGCTACCGCGATGCCAGGGAGTTTGAGATGATCATGACTTATTTTGGGGAAAATCAGTATCAGAAGGTTCCCTGGGAGACTTACCAGGAGAAGTACAAACCGCTGACGAAGAATTAAATGCTTGTGCAGCCTTGCGGAAAGGGCGGGAGGCAATATCTTATGCATCTTCTTGTCTGGCACCCGCTCCTGAAGGAGGCTGTCTCAAAAAAGTCCCTCTCTCGTGGAGCGCCCCTACTTTTAGGGGCGCGGGGCTTCGCCCTGCGCCCCTAAAATCCCTCTTCCTTCGCGGTTTGGCTTCGCCAAACCGCGGCGGAGGGGGGTGAAGGGCATGGGGCCGGCCACAGGCCGGCCGCAAGCCCGTCCCGGGGAAAAATCGGCGCCGGCGGAACTAATTGCAGGGGCTTTGAGACAGACTCCGACCCTTCCGGAGGCCAGGTGCGGCCATTAGTGGAACAGATTGCTGAGGCTTTTGAGACACCCGCCGGGGCTGCTCCCGCGCCCTTTTGACAAAAGGGCTTGTGCCAAAGGTACTTTGACACAAGCCCTAAAGTTTCTACTCCAGATTTATTTAAAAGCCGTCGCCGTCCAGCAGGTTGCCCAGCCCGCCGAGGACGCTTCCCTCCTCTTTCCGGCCACCGGGGCCTGCATAGCGAAGGATGCGGCTGGCCAGCCTGCTGATGGGCAGCGATTGCAGCCACACCTTGCCGGGGCCTCTCAGCACGGCAAAGAACAAGCCTTCTCCCCCGAAAATGGTGTTTTTAATGCCTCCCACGAACTGGATGTCGAAATCCACCTGCCCGGTGTATGCGACCACGCAGCCTGTGTCAACCTTGAGGGTCTGGCCCGGGAGCAGTTCCTTTTCCACAATCATGCCGCCGGCATGGACGAAGGCCATGCCGTCTCCCTCCAGTTTTTGCATGATGAAACCCTCGCCGCCGAAAAGGCCAGTGCCGAGCTTGCGCTGCAGCTCGATGCCGACCGCCACGCCTTTGGCTGCACAGAGGAAGGCGTCCTTCTGGCAGATGACCTTGCCGCCGAGCTGGTAGAGGTCGAGCGGGATGATGCGGCCAGCGTAGGGTGCTGCAAAGCTGACCCTGCGCTTCCCTTCTCCAGCGTTGGTGAAGACAGTCATGAAGAGGCTCTCGCCGGTGAGGACGCGCTTGCCGGCGCTGAGCAGCTTGCCGAAGATGCCGCCCTGCTGGGACTGGCTGCCGTCACCGAAGATGGTTTGCATCTGTATGGCGTCGTCCATCATCATGAAGCTGCCGCTTTCCGCGATGACGGATTCCTGGGGGTCCAGTTCCACTTCGACGAATTGCATTTCTTCTCCGTAGAGCTTGTAGTCTATTTCGTGATTAGATTTCATGTTGAATGCTTTTATTGAATATGGTTGTTAAAAAATTGTTGTTTTGAAACCGGCGCTGCCTATCAGGGTGCCCTGCGAGCACCCTGAAAACCCCTATGCTGTCTCAAAAGACCCGGCAAACCGTTCCACCGGTGCCGATCGGCCCCCGGAAAGGGCATTTGGCCGGCCTGCGGCCGGCCAAATGCCCCAAAAATCCCCCTTCCGCCGCGGTTTGGCTT
>JBEAYO010000457.1:0-3427 GCA_041159285.1 Bacteroidota bacterium
GCTGCAGGAAGGGACATGGAGGTGCGGAAGATTTCCGCAGCACCGCCATTTTCAATCCTCTATGTCCAACACCGCCTCCGCATGCACCGTCAGCTCCGCCCCGGGAGCAACCTCCAGGCTGCGGCCCAGGGCAGTGGCACCCGCCGGGATGAAGACCGAAAAACCCGAAGGAATCACCACATCCTGGCAGGGCAAGGGCACCAGCCCGTCACTCCAGTTGCCGGGATTCGTCCACACACTCCCGCCTCCCTGGCCAGTCCAGGTGTTGACCACCGCCTCTGCGTTGCCGTCGCAGTTGTCGTCCAGGCCGTTGCACAACTCAGCGGCCGAAGGGTAAATAGCCGGATTGGCATCATCGCAGTCCAGGTAGTTGGAGGCCCAGCCGGCAGGCTGACTGCAACTCAACAGAAAATACTGATACTGGGCACTGCCGTAACCATCGCCATCCGCATCAGGATACCAACTGACAGAACTGCAAAATGCCCCGCAACTGATGCCTGCTTCCCAGCCGGAGGCCGTACCCGTGGAATCCGAGACGAACCGGAGGGTCAGGCATCCCGAGGGATTCGAGGCCGTGAATTTGACCTGCGCAGGCAGTTGCACGCCGGAGAAAGCGCCCAGTTGAAGCGATGCCGTGTCAAGTCCGTCGTATATGGACAACACATCCTCAGGACCCGCTGTCGCGAATGCCGCGAATGTAATGGAAAGGGCGGTTTCCGGATTGTCCGGACAAAGCGTCACCGCATAGTTTTCACCACTGGCGTAATCTCCTGACAGCCCTCCTGAATCTGTGAATGAGTTGCCGTGGCAGGTCAGTTCCGGGATTATAAAGGAAAAGGGTACGGAAAAAGTACTGCTCGTGCAGGAACTGAGAACGCGAACACGCCAGTAGTACGTGGTGATCTCTGCCAGGGGATTCTCCATTTGATAAAAGGTATCCTGCACGACATGGCTCGCCACCATTTCATTGAAGGAGGAATCGGTCGCCACCTGCAGCAAAAAACTATCCGCAACGGCCGGGGCCGCCCAGGACAGCAAAGGGCTGAGCGTCAGCACCAAGCTGTCGTTTTGAGGATAGTGCAGTTGCGGAACCCCGGGTGATGCCAACACCTCCAGACTGATGTCGCGCGTGTGCGTGACATTGGTTCCGGCGGCCTGCACGGTAATGACGTAAACACCCGGCACCACCGAAGGCCCGCCGGCAATTGTCATGATGGTGCTGCCCGGGGAAGGCACCGGATTCTGGGAAAAGGACAGCTGAACCCCCGGCGGCACGCCGGCAATGGCCGAAAAAGTGACATTGCCATAGTTATACCCCGTGCTCAGCAATACCTGAGCGGATGTGCCCTGGCAAATGCTCAGGGAGGACGGTGAGGCGGTCAGCACACAGGATGGCGGAACATCGAAGGCCTCCGTCCCGTCCTGGCGGTTGGCACTGCTGCCCTGGGAGGCGCTGAATCCCAGTCCCCGGCGGGCGAAAGCTATCCAGATCTCGCAGGTATTGGCACCGCCGTTGAGAGCGAGGTCTGCCGCGAGGATGGCATTCCTGGCATCCACGAAGCCGGGATGGCAGGGCTGCAGGCGCATGCCCTCGTTGATGAGATGGAGGGCGATGTCAAGGCCGGCGGCGAGTCCGTGCTTGTCCACCAGGGCCCAGGTAAGGTCCCAGATCATGGTGCACCAGACATAGCCCGTGCCGTGGGGATACGACAACGTCTTGATGCTGTTGTAAGTGGCCCCGTTGACGGCCATGTTGGTCGTGTATGGCGTGGGGCGAAGTCCGATGCCGGAAGTGGGTTGCCCCAGCACGTAAGTGGCGATTCCGCGGGGCGTCAGCCCGTTGGAGCCAGGGGGCATGGTGGTGATGAGCAGGTAGTAATCGCTCCAGCCCTCCCCCATTTGCTCCGCGTTGTTCAGGCAGAAAGTGATGGAAGGCCCGCCGGTCAGGCGGTTTGAAATGCCGTGGGCGAATTCGTGCGACGTGATGCCGTTGTCCAATGCCGCATCCCGCATCGGGGAAGTATAGTTCCACAAATAGGCCTGCAGCCGTGGGCTGCCGCCTTCAGGAGGCGTGGCGAAGTTGGCATTGTTCACATTGCCGGCATCCTGGGCGTCCACTATCACAGGGTCGTTGCCAGTGCCGCCCCGGCCGTAATTGTTGAACTGGAAGTTGCCACTCTGTTCATTGAATCCATAATGATAGGCAAAGTCGTGCAGGTGGTTCGTCCAGTGGAAGAGGTTGGACATGGATGCGTTCTGATAGCTGGCAGGCGGCTGGGTCAAGTCGAGTGGAAAGTCGAAGACCAGGCTGGGGCCTCCCTCGGGAGAGATGCCAAAGGTGTTGTTATTATTGTCGTTGTCCAGTTGAACATAAGCATTGTTGCCACGGGTGATGGTGTACTCAGCGCCCGGCAGGCCATCCGTGTCGTGCCAGCCAAAAGGAGAAGCCACTGAATCCGAGGGGTCGGCCAGCAACTGCCTGCTGCCGTTCGAGGGACTCTCAAGGGGCGGAGGAAAGGCATTGTAGGTGCCGGCTGTCGTAGTCGAAAGGAGTCCGGCGGCAGTATGCCCGCAAGGAGCAGGTGTTTGCGGCAGGTCTTCTGCCGGCGGAGGGCCAAACTGGCAACTCACCACCCAGTTGTCCTTGCTCAGGATGGCTCCGGTGTTGGCATCCACCCTGACGCTCCACCAGTTTTCGCCGTCTGCCTCGTACAGGTTCAGGTCCCAGGCAAGGCGCACTTCCCCGGAATCAGTGGGTTGCCAAACCAGCCGGACGGGGATGTCTTCCACGGAAAGGGCTCCTTTTTCAAAGACGATGGTTTGTGCGATGTCGCCTTTGGTTTCCTTGACAGCTGGCGCACCCGTCCAGTCGTAGCCCAGTTGCAGGGCTGCCTGTTGCAGGGCATCCACCTGGTTCAGGGAAGGGAGCGTGTCCTGTATCCTGGACACCAGGCCGGGGACAAGCCTGCTCCCCCAGGTGAGCAGGCTGCCGTCGCTCAGATAATGCAGGTTCAGCACAGCGCCGTGGACCTCCAGCCCCTGGTGGCACTGCATATAATAAAGGTGTGTGACACCGGAAGGCTGGCTGGTGTACTTGCTTTTCAACAGCAGGCAGTCGTAATCCGAGGGTTGCAGCTGAAGTTCATCGGCCAGGCCCTGCAGCACGCCCTGGGCCATGGCAATATCCTTCTGGGCCTGCAAGCGGCAGCACAGGAGGCAGAGTAATAAGGTATAGCAACAGCTTTTGACCATGTTGTCTCAATCTTGTATGATGTTCGTAGCCGCAGTGCACCCAAAAATCCCCTCTCCGGAGGCTGTCTCAAAAGACTGGGGCTGCCTCAAAGACCTGGCAATTCGTTCCACCGGCGCCGGTTGTTCCCCGGAGAGTGCGTTCGGCCGGCCTGTGGCTGGCCGGACGCCCTAAAAT
>JBEAYO010000458.1:0-3420 GCA_041159285.1 Bacteroidota bacterium
GGCGGGCCCGCCCGCCCCCCAACCCGCCCCTTTCCGGAGCGAGGGGTGCAGCCCCTCGGAAAACGGCATGGAAGTGTTAGAGCCCTGAAGGGGCGACGTACAGACGTTGCATCCTTGCATTTTTCTGGCAGTAAAAAAAGTGCCCTTTTGAATACCTTACCCTTTCAGGCGCGGCGGTGGGACGAATTTCAACAGCGCACCGGGGATTTTATTACAGCCGGCATTCCGGCTAGACGACTGTGGCCCGATCCATACGTTGATAAAAAACAAAGGTTGGTAGAATAAATTTCACGGTCCAGTTTCATTTGTTCATCTTTGTATCACCATTCAATACGAGCCCTTGTGCTCATTTTTTTAACAATAAACTTACAAACATGAAAAAAAGCAAGCGTTTATTCCTGCTCATCGCCCTTTGCCTCGCATCCACCACCGCCAGCCTGCAGGCCCAGCAAGGCGCCAACGGCCGTGGATCCGACCCGGCGCAGCGCGCGGAGATGCAAACCACACGCATGAAGGAAGAACTAGGCCTGTCTGACAAACAAGCTGAAAAAGTCAAGGCAATCAATACTAAGTACGCCAATAAAATGAAGGAGCTGCGCGAGACAAACCGCGACGGCGACCGGACAGCCATGCGCGAGGCCATGACCTCCCTGCGGCAGGAGCAATCCGAAGAACTCAAGTCGGTACTCACCGCTGAGCAATTCGAAAAATGGCAACAACTTCAAAGTGAAGGACCCGGCGGGAGAAATGGCAACGGCCCTCCCAACGGGAACAACTGAGCATTTATTTTGAATTTACTGGATACTGTTTCATCATGTTGACGAGGTTTGCCGCCTGCCTTTGAGAAAACCTCAACCGGCCCCGCGGCAAACCTCTATCTTTCTCCATCTCGGAACCACGCTCTCTAAAAATAATCGTAAACCTATTGTTTGTGAACTTTACTCCCGCGGTTTACCGCAAACTGACCCTGTTTCTCCTGGCGCTCTTTACCGTAGGCAGCGCCCAGGCACAATACACCCTGAAAGGCAAAGCTACCGACACCAATGCCGCCCCCCTGCCGGGTGCCCACATCGCCCTGCAATACCCCTGGGGGGAAGACGCCAAGCTCGGCGTCACGGAAGCCGACGGCTCCTTCGTGCTGACCGACATTGAAAAAGGGGGCTACAAACTCAAAATATCCTTCCTGGGATTCGAAGACCTCATCCGGGAAGTCACCTTTAAAACCCAGTCCATCGACCTGGGGATGCTAAAACTGGAAACCGCAGCCACCCAACTGGCGGAGGTCCAGGTGAAAGAACAAGTGCTCACCGCTACCCAAAAAGGTGACACCACCTCCTTTAATGCCGATGCTTTCAAGGTTATGAAAGATGCCAGCGCGGAAGACCTGGTGGGCAAGATGCCCACGGTCTCCGTGCAGGCTGGGAAGGTGCAGGCACAAGGGGAGGACGTCAAACAGGTGCTCGTGGACGGCAAGCCCTTCTTCGGCAAGGACCCCACCGCCGCCCTGCGCAACCTGCCGGCTGAGGTGATCGAAAAGGTCCAGATCTACGACCAGCTCAGCGACCAGGCCCAATTCACGGGCTTCAACGACGGCAATACCAGCAAAACCATCAATATCATCACCCGACCCAACATGCGGGCCGGGCAGTTCGGCAAGGTCTATGCCGGCTACGGCTACGAGGATAAGTGGCAGGGTGGCGGCAATGTCAACTACTTCAATGGCGACCGCCGGCTCTCCCTCATCGGCATGACCAACAACATCAACATCCAGAATTTCTCCTCCGAGGACCTCGTGGGCGCCATGGGTGGCGGCGGTGGCGGCGGCGGATTCCGTCGCGGCGGCGGTGGTGGCAGCTGGGGCGGAGGAGGCGGCGACTTCCTGGTGTCTTCCTCCGGCGGAGTGACTACCACGCACGCCCTGGGCCTGAACTATTCCGACAACTGGGGCGATAAGATGGAGGTGAGCGGTTCCTACTTTTTCAACAACAGCCGGAACCGTGCCTCCCAGGTCATCAGCCGGCAATTCGTGGACGCAGAAGGGACCGGCCAGGTGTACGATGAATCCTCCCTCACGCGCAACAACAACACCAACCACCGGGCGAACTTCCGCTTCGAGTACAAGATCGACTCGTCCAATTCGATCATCATGCGCCCCAACCTGAGCGTACAATTCAACAATGGAGACGTTGCCACCGACGGGCTCACCTCGCTCCGGGAAACCCTCCTCAACAGCAACAGCAGCGATTACAACTCAGACCTGGAGGCGCTGAACTTCAGCAACAACCTGCTCTGGCGGCATAAGTTCGCGCGCGAGGGACGCACCTTCTCCATCAATTTCTCCGGCGGCTACGCGCCCAAGCGCGGAAACTACCGCCTGGAATCCCTCAACGCCTTCTTCCCTCCCCTGCCCCCTGGCATCTTCGATACGCTCAACCAACAGGCCGGCCTGGATGCCGGCAACTGGAACGCCTCCGCCAACGTCAGCTACACGGAGCCGCTGAGCAAGGAGAGCCAACTGCAGCTGGAATATCAATACAGCTACCAGCAGGATGAGTCGGACAAGGAAACCTATGACTTCTCGGCGGCAACGGGCCTGTTCGACCGGCTCAACGAACCGCTGAGCAACGTCTTCTCCAATGACTACTACACCCACCGGCCTACCCTCGGCTACAACTACCGCAAGGAAAACCTGACCATCACGGCCCGCGGCGCCTGGCAGCACGCCAGCCTGCTCAACGACCAGACCTTCCCACGGGTGCTGGAGACGGAACAGCAGTTCTCCAACTTCCTGCCCTCGGCCATAGTCCGCTGGGACATCAACGGGCGCGCCAAGAACCTGCGGCTCTTCTACCGCACCTACACCAACCTGCCCTCCATCGAGCAGTTGCAGAACGTGGTGGACAACAGCAACCCCCTGCAGCTGCGGGTGGGAAACCCCAAACTGCGCCAGTCCTATTCGCATAGCCTCTACTGGCGCTACCAGGCCACCAACACGGAAAAGTCAACGGTCTTCTACGCCATGCTGGGCGGCAGCCTCACCGACGACTTCATCGCCAACGCCACCTACCTGGCCAACAGCGGACTGCCCATCTTCGAAGAGGTCGGCGCCCGCCCGGGAACCATCATCACCCAGCCGGTGAACCTCGGCGGCAACCGCAGCCTGCGCTCCTTCGTGACTTATGGCTTCCCGCTGAAGCCCATCAAGTCAAACCTCAACCTGGAACTCAACTGGAACTACTCCCGGACGCCCGGCCTGGTAAACATCGACCAGAACATCGCCCGTTCGAACACCTTCGGCGCCGGCGTGTCGCTGAGCAGCAACATCAGCACGAAGGTGGACTTCACCATCGCTGCCCGTCCAAGTTTCAACCGGGTGGTCAATTCGCTGCGCTCCGGCAACGACACGGAGTTCTTCAGCCA
>JBEAYO010000459.1:0-3401 GCA_041159285.1 Bacteroidota bacterium
TTATCCATCGTTTGCTGCATCTCGTATTCGAATTCCAGCTGCTTGTAGAGTTCCATGAGGCGGTCCAGGTCTTTTTCCTTCTGCTCCTGGTTGGACTGCATTTGCTCCATCATTTCCAGGGCCTGGTCTTTCTGAAGTTCCTGGAGCAGTTCTTCGATTTTCTCCATCAGCTCCTTCGTTTCATCGTCCATGGTCTCCTCCATGAGTTCCTGGAGCTGTTCCTGTTTCTCCTGCATTTCCTCGTTGGGCTGGGCGAATTCCTCCTGGTTTTTCATGTTTTCCTCAAAGGCCTTCTTAGCTTCCTCCATCTCCTTTTGCAGTTCCTTCTGCCGGTCGAGCAGCTTCTCCAGTTCCTTGCGGGTTTGCCAGTCCAGGTCTTTTTGCTGCAGGACCTTGTCCCGGAGTTTTTTCATCTCCTCCTGGATTTTCTGGCTTTCCTTCATGGACTGCATCAGCTTTTCCTTGATGGTTTCGCTGTTTTCCTCCTGCATGGCCTCGAACTGTTCGACGCTGGGCATGGAGAAGACCATGATGTTGGTTCGGGCGGATTTGCTGCCGTTGGCCCCGTCGTTGTCGAATATCTCGAAATAGTAGGATACCTCGTCTCCGGGCAGGAGGTTCAGCCTGTCGAGGTCGAAGAAATGGTTGTAGCGTATGTTTTTGCCTTCAGGCTTTTGGATCTTGGTGGTCGCCAGCTCGCCGTCCCGGCCGTCCCTGCGGATGCGGTAGTTGAAGGAAAGGCCGAGCAGCCCGTAGTCGTCGGAGGCTTCGCCGACGAAGTACTGGAGCTTGAGGTTGGTGCTGTCATCGAATTTTTCCGCCTTGATGACGGGGTGCAGGTCGGGAATGACCGTGATGGAATAGGTTACCGAGTCGGCGTTGGGCAGGGCCTTGTTTGATATGAACAGGCGGTATATTTCGTCTTTCAGGGCCCGTTTTTCAAAGGAAAACAGATCGTCGGAAAAGCGTTTGGCCTCGCTGTTTTCCGCGGTGCCTGAGAAGCGGATGGCGATGTTGTCGGTGTGCTTGGCGTTGAAAATCCAGTCGATGTTGGTGCCAGCCGGCACCACGAGGTCGCCGATGCTCTTCAGGGTTTCATCCTGGCGGCCCGTGTAGGAAGGGAAGTCGAGCTTGACGTCGAAGCCGGCGATATTGGGTTTTTCCAGGACCGAGAGTATGTATTCCTTAGATTCAACGCCGCTGGAGAAGAGTTTGAATTCGGTGTTTTTCGCCACGTTGTTGAACTGATAGGAGAAGGTGTTGTCCTCTTCCTTGGAAAGGCGGTACTGTATGTTGTCAATGTCTATGAAAACATCATTGGGCAGCGCCTGTCCTTCGATGCTGACGCGCAGCGGGAAGGATCCGAACTGCACCACTTCCAGGCTTTTTTCATCTACGACGAAGCGGAAAGGGGCGGGTTTTTCGAATTCCTGTTTGTAGCTGATCAGTCGCGCCGTGCTGTCGGTGATGATGCTGGGGGCTGCGAAGAGCAGGATGATGAGCAGCAGCAGCGGAGGCAGGGTGTATTTCAGGTATTTGCGGTTTTGCGTCAGGTCGATGGCCCGCTGGAAGGGGACGGGTTTTATTTCCTCGGATTTTTGCTCGATGCTGGCGAGGATGAGTTCGCGGCTGCTGGCGCTGTCGGCCTGGTTGCGCAACTGGAGGATGTTGAGCAGTTTATCCTTGACATCGGAGAAATGGCTGCCGATGATGCGGGCGGCCTGCTCGTGGGAGATGACTTTCCCCAGCCGGAAGTAGTGCAGCAGCGGCAATGCCATCCAGACGGCCAGCGAGGTGCCGGAAACTGCCACGAAGGAGAAAAACAGGGCTTCCCTGACGGCGGGGCGGAAGTAAAAGTGATACTCCATGAAGTTGAGCCCCAGAAACAGCAACAGCATGAGTGCGAGGCTGTACAGTCCGCCCCGGATCATTTGGTTGATGTAGTACTTGCGGATGAACTGGTCTAGTTTTCCGATGAGCAACTGATAATTATCTTGACTGGACATATGTCAGGTGTTGTTTTAAAACTGTTCAAAACTACGCAAAAAATAGCTTTTTTTCAAACGCAGAAGGTGGCCGCCTGGTTTCGGACGGCAAAATTTTAACCATTGGCAGCCGGGAATACCTCAATCCACCAGTCGCCAGTTGACGCCAAGGCGGAGCCCCCCGCTTTCGAGCCCGAAGGGCAGGGGGTAATCTGCGGTTTGAAAGAACCAGGCATTGGTCGGCTGGGCGAGCAGGTTTTCTATTTTTGCAAAAAAGCGGAAAGTTTTAACCCGGAAGCTCAGGAAAACATCCACCAGCGGCGTGAAGGGCAGGTCCTGGCGGCTTTGCAGGATGAACTGCCCCGTGAGCGGCTGGTAGCCGGGGGGGCGATGGGCTCCAGCCAGCCTGGCGTCCAGACCTATTTTCGTCAGCATGACCTTTTTGAAAAGCATGCCTTCGAAAAAGAGGCTGTGCTTGCTGTACAGGGAGGGCAGCGGCAATACATCCGAGCCGACCTGCTGTACGCCCACCAGGTTTTCCAGGTGGAAGGAACCGAGGTGGAAGTCCTTTTGCACCAGGAGCTGGAGGAGGCTGAAGGCGCCGCTCTGTTGGGGCAGCCCCGTGGTGTCGAAGTAAATGAAGTTGTTGAGCAGGTGGTACTTTCCGGTGCTTGAAAAATGGATGGAGGGCAGGGAATAGGAGGCGGAAAGGCTGGTTTCCAGGGTCTTTGCGAAATCGTTGCTCCAGATTTCCCGCTCTGTGACAAAGAAGCGGTTTTGCAGCAAGGTCGGGGAATAGAGCTGGTTGACCGCCTCCAGCTGCAGGCGGCCGATTTTCTTGAGGTCCAGGGTCAGGTTGCCGCTCAGCCGGAAGTCGCCGGCATTGGCGCCGAGGCCGAGGTGGGCGTAGGAGTTCACTTTGAGCCGGTCGCCGGGGGAGAAATTGAAGCGGCCGGTCAGGAAAACGTTGTGAATAGCCTTGGTGTCCACCGGCTCCATTTGAAGGAAGTTGACGCTATGCACCAGTCCCGCTTCCAGCAGGTCCCGGCTTTCCGGCGGGGAGTCTTCCCCGTTTCCATTCGTCGCGGCGCGGGATGGCCGCAGCTTGAAGGTTTGCAGCTTGAAGGTGTTTTCGAGTTTGCGGCGCTCCAGGTAGTGTCGCAGGCCGCGTGAGTCGGTGTAAAAGTCGCCGTAAAACAGGGAATCCGGTGTTTTGTCGGCGAACTTGTAGGATTCCGTTCGCCAGGCGATCTGGTGGTAAAGGGTGAAGTTGCGTTTGCTGATGTCTATGGGAGGGGCCGCGCTGGCAGTCGGCGTCCCTGCGGCGGCGGTGCGTGCCGGTTGCGCCGTGGCAGGGGCGGCGGGAGCGTTGGCCGGAGGACGAAGGCCAGGGCGGGTGGAGGGGTTTTGAGGGGT
>JBEAYO010000460.1:0-3395 GCA_041159285.1 Bacteroidota bacterium
AAGCAGCATCTGCAAGGGGGGCTAAAACAGCTACGGGTACCTTATGACCAGCCCGCTTGCCTTGAGCGGATTCGGCAATTTGAATGTTTGCAACAAAATATTTTCATGAAAAACGCAACAAAAAAATACATATTAAGGTAAAAGTAATATATAATTCCATTAACACCCCCACGTTTCTTTGAACCAATCTGGACATCATTTTCATAATGCGGGTGCGACCTCCGAGAAATCCCTCCTGAAGAGATTCTTCAACGGGTGTGCACCTGCTCAGGGTTTTGCTGGTCAGCGTCAACTTTTTGGGAATCGGAGGCTCGAGAGTTTTCCCGAACCAGCAACCCTCTACTTAAAAAGGCGCGGGGCCATGCCCCGCGCCCCCAAGCCCGCTTCCAAGCCATTCAATCAAGCAGGTTTCGGCTTTTAAAAAAAGCACTCCAGCGCAGTGTGCCTCCTCTAAGAGGGAGGCGTGGCTGTCTTAAAATACGCTCCTGCAAGTCGCCTTGCCAACAAGGTGCGTGGGGCGAAGTCCCGCCTGACGCTTTTTGCCGCATGCTGCAGTTCCGACTTTCAAAAAAAACTCTTGGCGGAATCGCATCTTTTGAAAAGGGCGCGGGCCGCAGCCCCACCCTCTGTCCTTTCCGGGAGCCAGGCGGCACCGGTGGAATGGATGACAGGGGCTTTTTAACCAGTCTCGCGCCTGAAATTCCCCCTTCCGGATGCCCGGTGCGAAAGTGTCCTTGTTAAATACATATAAAAATTTATCATAAAAAGTATTTATTTTTAAAATATGGTATTTTTATTGCATAAGTAAGAACAGAACATAAGGAGTATTAAACATCATGAGAAACTATACAAACCACCCACCTCGTATTTCCATCATTTTATAGTGCCATAGACATACTATTCAGTAACCCGTCAATCTGGTCCCATGTAGCAGGCGTTCCAGGCAGGGCTGTCACCAGCATCTGACTGCTGCTCCATTGTGTCCGTTGATTTAAATTCCAGAACCATGAAGTTGCTATGCATTTCCAGCGCATTGCTATTGACATCACTGTGTGCGTCCGCCAACAACATTGAGCGGCAGTATTTCTTCAACAATTACGCCGGCCTGGCCATCGATGAGATGATGCGGTCGGGCATCCCGGCAAGCCTCACCCTGGCCCAGGCCGCCCTGGAGTCCAACTGGGGAAAAGGGAAGATCGCCCTGGAGGGCAAAAATTTCTTCGGCATCAAGTGCCACAATGGCTGGGCAGGCCAGTGCTTGCAGGAGCAGGATGATGAGGTGCTTCCCTCCAGCTTCAGAATCTACAGCAGCGTGGAGGAGTCGTTCCGCGACCACTCCGAATTCCTGCTGTCCAACCCGCGCTACAAGCCATTGTTTCAGCTCCCAGCCACGGACTACCGGCAGTGGGCTTACGGCTTGAAAGAATGCGGCTACGCCACGGACGAGCAGTATGCGGAGAAGCTGATCCGCATCATAGAGGAAAACAACCTGGCATTGCACGACCTTTCCCTGCCGGTCGCCAATTTCAAGGTGCTGAGCAGCGAGCCGGTTTTCACGGAGGCTGAGACGGAAACTGAGTTGGCGGATGGGGAGGAAAGCCAGCCTGTGCTGAAAACGATCAATCCCGCTTCTTTCCGGGTGCTTGACACGCCGGTTGTGCTGGAAGACGAAACGGAGGCTGAAACCAAACACACGAGGACGGCTCCGGCTTATCATCTGGGAGAATTCTCTGGCAATGCAGCCGATGGCGACATTTTCATACCGAGGGGTGTCCTGGGCTGGGGGGCTCCGCTGTCATCAACCTACTGGTGAGCTTGACGCCTGTGCCCTAAAAAAACGCCCCGCGGCAGATCTGCCACGGGGCGTTTTTTTTAGAGCTGTCTCAAAAGACCTGATAGTCCGTTTCGCCGGTGCCGCTAAGGGTGTTTGTCTCAAAAGACACAGCAATCCATTCCGCTGGTGCCGCTTGTCTCCCGGAAAGGGCGGCCGGGAAGGGGTTTTCAGGGCGCGGGGCGCAGCCCCGCGCCCTTTTCAAAGTGGGGCACTGCGCCCTTAGGTCTTTTTTTGAGGCTGTCTCAAAAGGCCCATTGACGAGGCCTCTTTCCGTAATAGGCGCGCGGGGCGAAGCCAAACCGCGGCGGAAGGGGGATTTTAGGGTGTCCGGCCGGCCGCAGGCGGGCCGGATACCTTTAACTGGGGCCAATCGGCGCAGGTGGAATGAATTTAAAAAGCGCGCCGAGTCTTTTGATTAGGACAGAGCCTACATCCAAGAGATGACGCCTTGCCAACAGGTCTTTTGATACGGCAGTTCCGTCCTTTCCGGGGCCTGTTCGTGCCAGTACGCTCAACCCTGCTTCAAGCCCACCACACAATAAACGCAAGTCGTGAAAAAGTCCCTGAAGTAAGGTATGGAGGCTATCAAGGGCCACTGCTCGCGCGGCTTGAGCCCGAATTTGATCTCGTAATTGGGATTGATCAGGTAATAGGTTTTCTTGTCAAAGTGAAATCCCGTCTCCCTGACAATCCGCTCGAAGCGGTCAATGCCAATGCCCGTCTCTTTGATTTCCGCCAATGCCTGAACGGATCCTTCGCTTTCTCCAAACAATCGTAGGATGAACTGAAAAGCCTTCATCGGCAGCAGGTGGAAATAGGGCAGCTTGTCCAGCACGCGGCTGCGGCAGTTCTGCTGGTGGCCGCCAAAGGGCATGCGCCAGGGCGGGAAGCCGAAAAACACCTTGCCCCCGGGCTTCAGGAATGTCTTCAGATGTTGGAAAAAACGCTCCTGCTGGGGTATGTGCTCTATCACATCCCGCAGCATGATGAGGTCGAACCGGCCAATCTGCTGGTCATCCACCAGGTAGATGTCCTTTGCCAGCAGCCGGACCGCTGACTGCGGCAGCGCCTGCTTCAGGAACTCCCCTGCCAGTTTGATCTGTCTTTCATTGATGTCCACCCCTATCGTTTCGCAGCCACGGCGGACAAAGGGGACCATGTTTCCTCCTTCGCCGCAGCCGATTTCGAGCACGCGCGTCTGTGCGGTTACAGGAATGACGGATGCTATGTAGGGGATCACGTATTTTTCCGTGACCCTGCCCTGTTCTTCAAAATATTGCTGTCTGTTTACGTGCCTTGTCTGCATATTGAATTATTTGGAGCCATGCCCGGATTTTCAATAAAAAAAATAGTTACTGTTTGGCACTTCTTGCGGATGCCGCTGGCTTCCCGGAAAGGGGGGGAAGCCCTTGCTGTTGGTCCCTCCGGTGCCGCACGCCTCCCGGAAAGGGCGCTCGGCGCAGCCCCGCGCCCTTTTCAAAGAGGGGCACTGCGCCCAGGGGACTATTTACACAACCCCGCGCGCTTTTTGCGAGAATGAACATCGCCAGGGTCTTTTGAG
>JBEAYO010000461.1:0-3379 GCA_041159285.1 Bacteroidota bacterium
CAAAGATTCTGGGGATTGACTTTTTAGTGGAAATTTTTTCAATCAAAACGGAGACTTGCAGTTCAGCCTTCAATCTGCCAGTCAATTATTTTACATTTGCCGCAAGAGGGTGAAAGGCACGGGCACAACATCGCCACCGCCATCCCTCCCCATCCCATTTTTTAACAAACAACATCTGGCAGCATGACAGCAACCTGGCAGGGCGTCTATCCGGCCCTCACCACCAAATTCGACAGCCACGGCAACCTGGACACCGATGGCTTCGCCGCCCACCTCCTGGCACAAAAACAAGCCGGCGTGGACGGCCTCATCATCGGCGGCTCCCTGGGAGAAGCCAGCACCCTGCTCCAGGAAGAAAAAATGCAACTCCTGCAAGTTGCCTGCCAACTGTGCGGCGACAGCCTGCCCATCGTCGTCAACATCGCCGAGCGCTCCACCCGCGCCGCCATCGCCGTGGCCCAGGCCGCCGAGGCCGGTGGCGCCGGCGGACTGATGCTGCTGCCCCCCATGCAGTACAAGGCCACGGAACAGGAAGTGGTGGATTACTTCTCCGACATCGCCCGCTCCACCAGCCTGCCCATCATGATCTACAACAACCCCGTGGATTACAAGATAGAGGTCACCCTCGACATGTTCGAGCAGCTGCTCGCACTCGACAACATCCGCGCCGTGAAGGAAAGCACCCGCGATGTCTCCAACGTCACCCGCATCATCAACCGCTTCGGCGACGAGCGGCTGAAAATCCTCTGCGGCGTGGACACGCTCGCCATGGAGGAGCTGCTCATGGGCGCCCACGGCTGGGTGGCAGGACTGGTCAACGCCTTCCCCCGGGAAACGGTGGCCATCTACCGGCTCACAAAGGCCGGCCGGACAGCCGAGGCCCTCGCCATCTACCGCTGGTTCCTGCCCGTGCTGGAGCTGGACATCGACCCCCAGCTGGTGCAGAACATCAAACTGGCCGAGGTGCTGACGGGCCTCGGCACCGAGCACGTGCGGCCACCCCGGAAACCGCTCTCGGGCCAGCAGCGGGAGCGCGTGCTGGACATCATCAACGCCAGCCTCCGCAACAGGCCCGTTTTGCCGGAATTCAATTGACCTCATTAAGTAAAAAACCATGGAAATTCAAGGATCAAACATCATCGGCTTCCAACGCTCCGCCCTGAGCGGGAAAACCTTCCGCGGCGCCTCCGCCTTCGACAACGGGCACCAGTTCTTCACCGCCGCTGATGAAGAAATAGACCAGGCCCTGCAATTGGCCTGCGAAGCTTTCCAGCTGTACCGGAATTGCTCCGGCGCCCGGAAAGCCGCCTTCCTGCGCGCCATCGCCGCGGAAATAGAATCCCTGGGCAAGGGCCTCATCGAAACTGCCATGGTGGAGAGCGGCCTGCCCGAAGCCCGCCTCACCGGCGAGCGCGGCAGAACCTGCGGGCAGCTCCGCCTGATGGCTGACCAGGTCGAGGAGGGCTCCTGGGTGGAGGCCGTGATCGACTACGCAGACCCCGGCCGCACGCCGCTGCCCCGGCCCGACATCCGCCGGATGCTGGTTCCCCTGGGGCCCGTCGTCGTGTTCACTGCCAGCAACTTCCCACTGGCCTTTTCCACGGCCGGGGGCGACACAGCCGCAGCCCTGGCGGCCGGCTGCCCGGTGGTGGTGAAGGCGCACGAGGCACATCCCGCCACCAATGAGCTGGTGGCCATGGCCATACAGCGGGCGGCGCAGCAAACAGGCATGCCCGACGGGGTCTTCTCCTCGCTCAACGGCGACTATCAAACCGGGCAGGCGCTGGTCACCCACCCCCTCACCGCCGCCGTGGCCTTCACGGGCTCCCACGCCGGCGGCAAGGCCCTGTACGACCTGGCCGTCCGTCGGCCGGTTCCCATCCCGGTCTTTGCCGAGATGGGCAGCGTGAACCCTGTTTTCATCCTGCCGGGCCTTTCCCCGGAACAGCTGCGCGATGCCGCCCAGAAGATCGCCGCCTCCGTCTCGCTGGGGGCCGGCCAGTTCTGCACCAATCCCGGGCTGCTGTTTGTCCCCGCGGAAAGCGCGGGGGAGTTCTCCGCCGCCCTGGCCTCGGCCCTCTCCGTCGTGGCACCCCAATGCATGCTCAACCACCGGATATTTGAAAGCTACCTGCGGTCCCTGCAGCAATTCCGCCGCGACCACGAGGTCGTGCTGCTCTGCGAGGGACAGCTGGAGGACGCCCCCTATGTGCGCCCCTCTGCCGGCATGGTCAGCGAGCAGGAGTTTTTGAAAAAGCCGGACCTGCAGGAAGAGGTCTTCGGCCCCTTCACCCTGGTGGTCACCTACCTGCAGCCGGAGGTGCTGGCGACGCTGGCGCGCACTTTGCGGGGTCAGCTGACTGCCACGGTGTTTGCCGCACCGGAGGTCCTGGGACAGCACCGGGACTTCCTCGACACCCTGCGCCAGCTGGCGGGCCGGCTGCTGTTCAACGGCGTGCCGACAGGCGTGGAAGTCGGCCATGCCATGCAGCACGGCGGGCCGTTTCCGGCCACCACCGACAGCCGTTTCACCTCGGTCGGAACGGCAGCGCTGAAGCGCTTCGTTCGCCCGGTGGCATTCCAGGATTTCCCGCAGGACTTGCTGCCTGCGGAATTGCGGGACGGCAACCCGCTCCGGATCTGGCGGATGGAAAACGGCCAGTTCACAGCTCCGCCACAGCAGGTCTAACCGAAAAAAGTCAGATAGCCATGCGAACAGATTTCTTCTGCATTGACGCCCACACCTGTGGCAATCCCGTCAGGCTGGTGGCCAGCGGGGGACCGCAGCTCAGGGGCAGCACCATTGCCGAAAAGCGGCTCGATTTCTTAGCCCACCACGACTGGATCCGCAAGGGGCTGATGTTTGAGCCCCGCGGCCACGACATGATGTCGGGCAGCATTTTATACCCGCCTGCGGACCCGGAAAACGACGTCGCCGTGCTCTTCATAGAAACCAGCGGCTGTCTGCCCATGTGCGGGCACGGCACCATCGGCACGGTCACCATCGCCGTAGAACACGGGCTCGTGATGCCGAAAGTGCCCGGCCGCCTTCGACTGGAAACGCCGGCAGGCCTGGTGTCCGTGGAGTACGGGCAGGAGGGAAAGAAGGTGAAATGGGTCAGGCTGACCAACATCCCCTCGTTTTTATACAAGGAAAACCTGTCGGTGGAGTGTCCGGAGCTGGGCGAGCTGACAGTGGATGTCGCCTACGGCGGGAATTTTTACGCCATCGTGGATGTGCAGCCCAATTTCAAGGGGCTGGAGCACTATCGCAGCGGCGATTTGATTGCCTGGAGTCCGGTGATGCGGCAGCGGCTGAACGAGCGGTATGCGTTTGAGCATCCGCTGGATGCCCGCATCCGCGGCTTGAGCCACATCT
>JBEAYO010000462.1:0-3371 GCA_041159285.1 Bacteroidota bacterium
GGTGGCGACGATGCCTTCCTGGTCGAAGTAGCCGAAAGAGGCGTAATAGCTGCTTCGGTCATTGCCTGCCGAAAAGCTCAGCTCGTGGTTTTGCATCGGGGCATTGTAATTGAAAATGGCGTCCTGCCAGTCGGTGCCATTTCCCAGGGAGGCAGGATTCGGGAAAAGGATTTCCTGCCCCGCCGCTCCGGCGGCTTCGTTCAGCAGCGTGGCATACTCGCGGGCATTGAGCAAGGTGAGCTTGCGCCAGGGATTCTGAAGACCGTAATAGCTGGATAAATTCACTTCCATCAAGCCCTTTTTCCCCTGCTTGGTGGTGACAATCACCACGCCGTTGGCAGCCCTGGCACCGTAGATGGCAGCAGAGGCCGCATCCTTTAACACTTCAATGGACTCGATGTCGCTTTGGTTCAGGTAGTCAATTCCCCCCTCGATGGGAACTCCGTCCACGATGTAGAGCGGGTTTGAGTCGCCGATGGTGGTGGTGCCGCGGATGCGCACGACTGCGCCGGAACCAGGCTGACCGCTGCCGGAAGTTACCCTTACACCGGAAGTCCTACCCTGCAGGGATTGCTCGAGGCGCACCACGGGCATGTCCCTCAGGTCCTCCGCACTTACCTTGGATATTGAACCGGTCACCACACTTTTCTTCTGCACTCCGTATCCCACCACCACCACTTCATCCAGCAGCTGGGAGGATGACTGCAAGCGGATATCGAGCGAATTCCGCTTATCCAGTCTGATTTCCTGGGAAAGATATCCCGTGTAGCTAAATACCAGCACCTCATCGCCTGAGGCTACCTCCAACTCGAAGTTGCCGTCAGTATCAGTGATAGTCCCGGCATTTTTGTCTTTGACAGAAATGGTGGCGCCAATCAGAGGCGTTCCATCGGCCTCATCGCTGACCTTTCCTTTCACCACCTGCTGGGCTAGGGCGTTCAGGGAAATAAGTGATAGTAGTATCGTGTATAAAAATAAACGCATGGTTTCCGTCATGTTGAACATTGAATTGAATAAGAAAGAAGGCGGCAGGGCTTTTTTACCCTGCGCCTTCTCTTCTGAGGAGCAGCATGCTCCCTGGATTAGCACCGCCGTTGCTGTGTTAAATTTTCACAAAACGGCGAACAGTCAACCTACCTTCACTTTTTACGGAGACGAAGTAAGTGCCTGCAACCAGCCCATCAAGGGGAAGGCTGAGGTCTGCGACTCCTTGCTCCAGTCTGAAGCGACGCTGGACCTGGCCAGTGGCGCTGAGTACTTCTATGTCTTTTTCCTGTCCAGTCCCCTTGAACTGCAGGTACAGCAGGTCGCTGGCCAGTGTTGGGGAAAGATTGAACCAGGAGGGATCTTCTTTGGCCTCGAAGGCATTTACCGTTTCGCAAGCATCGCATTTGTTCCACTGGAAGCAGACGGTGGCATCGCCGTTCACGGAAATGAGGCGGTTGACGAACTGGCCGGACGGGTCTGTAATCGTACAAGGGTCACCGTTGTTGAAAAGCTCAGCCACCGCCCAGTTGTCCAATTGGAATTTATACTCAAAGTTGCCTGGCAGTAGTCCAAGAGTAGCCTCCCAGATACCGTCGCCATCTGCATCTGACAAGGGGTTGGCATCACCCGACCAGCCGTTGAAGCTGCCAGAGAGGAAGACCCCGCTGAAAGCAGCGGTGTAGGCACTCATGTCAACTTGGAAAGTCACGTTGCCAGGAGCAGAACCCCCGCAATCCGTATCATCCGTGCAGAGACCGAAGCAGGTGGCTATCACGGTGTCTTGTGTGACCGGCCCCATTTTGCGATCGTTGAAATTGTCGGGATTGGCACAATCTTGACCGGCTATGTTCTCTTTGCAGGAGTAGTCAGGGCAGGCGCCATTGGTAAAGGTGTAGAAGGAGTTGAAGCCCTTCTGCCTCTCCAGGGTAATAGTCCAGACCCCGTCACCGTTCCCATCTGTCAGCGGATAATCGCCGGGATTGCCGAAGTTGCCGCCACCGGCAATGTAAAGCCCCTCTGCGGAAGGTGTGATATGTGTGGCGCCGAGGTTCAGCGTGATGCGAACTGCATCGCCGCAGGCATAGCAGCTGTTGTAGCAGTAGGTAGGCAAGGTGGCATCACCCGAGACTACCAACACGCGGTTGGTGAACTGGCCGGAAGGGTCCGTCACGACGCAGGTTTCAAAGCCGTTGAAAGCCTCCTGTCCGGACCAGTTGTCGAGTGTGAACTTGAACTCGTGGACGCCCAGTGGCAGGTTCGCCAGGGTGCCGGTCCAGACGCCGTCACCATCGCTGTCGCTGAGAGGATTGGCATCGCCTGACCAGCCATTGAAGGAGCCGCTTACAAAGACGTTGGTGAACGAGCCTGTGAAGTCATTCATGTCCACGGAAAAGGCCACGTCTCCGTCGGTGGCGCCTCCGCCTCCTTTGAGGACCAGATCGTCCCAGTAGTAGGTGATGTCAGCAGCCGGCGAGACACCGAAATTGAAGAAAAGCGTCACCACGGGATAAATGTTACCAGTCGCTGGGAGGTTCGGTCCTTCCACCGAGGGCAAGTTGGCGTCCAGGCAAACCTCCACCCACTGCTGGACAGTGTTGACGGTGGCGATTTGCAGCCAGTTGGCGCCGGTGGAGGATCCCTCCAGTTTCACGCCCACGTTGCCGGGAGCAGGGAACCACACCTTCAGGCAGATCTGGTTGTTGCTGATCATATTAGCCGGCACTTGCAGCCCGGGGTTGGGAAAGGCACCAGCCCAGGTCTGGGCACCAGCCGGCTTGACGTGTTCGGCCACTTTGGAGCTGGTGTTGATTCCGGAAAGGTCCGGGTTGTCGATGACATTGTTCAGACTCCCGTCCAGGATGCTTCCGAAATACTGATAGGTGGTAGAGGTGGAAGGAGTCTCAAAATCGAGGATGGTCACTTGAGCGGAAGCCCAGCTCCCCGTCAAAATCATTAGTAGTAAAAGTGTAGAGATTTGTTTCATGACAATGATCTTTTTTTAAGACAGTACCAACAAGGCGGGAATACCCCGATGGCTGACACTGACGAATTAAAGGTGCAAAGAAAGCAAGTAAAACAGAAATCATGGTACAGCAATACTACGTCATTTGTTTTTTAACCTACTAAAACGCTACTTCATTTTCATATTTTTGCGAACGCGTGATTCAAAACCGCATCAAACACAAAATGTCAAGGTTTTCAAATATTTATATCAAACTGCGAAGGGGTGCTGCCGCCGGTGGCAAGCAGCCTCTCCACCGGCAGCATACCTACGTCATCGTTTTTCTATCGATATCCATACTACTTCACACGAGCCTTTATTCCCAGGGATTTAACCTCGGAAACTTCCCGGTGGTCAATTACAGTAAAAAAAACTACCAGGC
>JBEAYO010000463.1:0-3356 GCA_041159285.1 Bacteroidota bacterium
GATGTAGGGGAGCAGGGAAGCGATGACGGCCCCGGTGCCGATGAAGAAGCTCTGCATGGCAAAGCCGGTGGTGCGCTGTTCGTCCGGAAGATTGTCACCCACGAATGCCCGGAAGGGCTCCATGGCGACGTTGATGGATGCATCCATGATCCAGAGCATACCGGCGGCAAACCACAGGACCGGAGAGTTGGGCATGATGAATAGCGCAGCGGACGCCAGCAGCGCCCCAGCGAGGAAGTAGGGCCGTCGGCGCCCCAGGCGATTCCAGGTGCGGTCGCTCATGAAGCCGATGACGGGCTGAATAAGCAGGCCCGTTACAGGCGCAGCCACCCAGAGGATGGGGATGTCCTCGATCTTGGCTCCCAGTGTTTCAAAAATGCGGCTGACATTGGCATTTTGAAGGGCGAATCCGAACTGGATGCCCAGGAAGCCAAAACTCATGTTCCATATCTGCCAGAAGGACAGGGCAGGTTTTTTCCTGCCGGCGCTGCTGCTGTTTTGCATAATAATCTGCGTTGATTTTGCGGTGAATGCTGCTGTGCTGTAAAGATAGAAATCAGCCTTGTTCCTGCAAGTAAAAAACGCGATTATTGCTTGTCGAAGCCCATTTCGTCCCGGCTTTTAGGGATTTCAGCGTATTTCTGAAGCTTCAGTTGCAGATTGTTGTTGGCGAAGCGCTCGGTGCCTACCCAGACCATGATGTCTTCGGAGGTGGACATTTTCAGCGTCCACTCCCTGTCGTCGCCCAGGAGTTCAGAATCCAGCAACAGGGTGGCTTTCATGCCATCGAATGACCAGGCGCCGGATCCGATTTTTTCCCCGTAGTAACCGTAGTCGTAGGAGCCATCTTCCTTGAACTTGAACCAGGTCCCCTGGTTTTGGCGGTTGGCCTCTTTGTCCCCGATTTTTACCAGGGCATAGACGGACCAATACTTGTCCGTCAGCACCCTGACGACGCGCTGCTGCTGCGGTGTGGTGGCCGAGGGCCGGTTGTAGGCCGGCTTGACGGGATCTGTTTTTTTCGTCGGGTTGGGAGGGATTGCCGTGCTCAGGGCTTTGATGGCTCGGAGTTTCTTGTACACATTGCCAGAGGTCGTGTCAACGGCGGAGATGGTTTCGTAGATGCCGTCTTGCGAAACCCCGTCCCCGGCGGCACTGTTGTTTGCTGCACCAGGCTGCTTGCCTGCCGGGCTGTTGTTATTTTGCGGATTGGAAGAACCATCGCCCTCCGGTGATGTTGATACAGAGGAACTGCCGGTAGTCGCTGTCTCTTCATTCTGGGTGGCCGGGCCGTCGTTTTTGCAGGAGAATAGCAGGAGTGCCAGCGGCAGGGCCAACAGGAATTTCTTCAGATTTTTCATAGGATACTCGTGTTTTTGTGATGGAATGCGGGCGCAAATATATTCGCAGATTTTTTGACATGTAATTATCGCGCCAAAATCATGTTGAATTACAAAAAATTGAATGTAAAATAAGACAATATGCCGGAAATACTCGACTTGCAATTTCAGGACAACAGCGATACCATAGCCGTTTTTCTGCTAAAGAGCAGCGAAGGACCTGTGCTGATAGAGACAGGCCCCCATTCCACCTATGAGGTGTTGTGCAGGGAGCTGCACCGCTTTGGCTATGCCCCCGGGGATGTTCGCCATGTTTTTTTGACCCATATTCACCTGGACCATGCCGGGGCTGCCTGGCTATTTGCCAGGCACGGTGCCAACATCTACCTTCATCCGCAGGGCAGGCCCCATTTGGAGCAACCGGAGAAACTCCTGGAGTCGGCCCGGAGAATTTACAAGGAGAACATGGATCCGCTCTGGGGCACCCTGCAGCCCGTTCCGGCCGAGCGCCTTCGGGCGACAGGTCACCTGGAGGAAGTGCGCATAGGGGATCTCGTCCTTCGCGCCTTGCACACCCCTGGTCATGCCGTTCATCACATCGCCTGGCAAGTGGGCCGGTCTTTGTTTACCGGCGATGCCGCCGGCATCTGCATCCGGGGGAATTCCCTGGTGCAGCCTCCCTGCCCGCCGCCCGACATCGACCTGGCAGCCTGGCAGCATTCCATAGCGCTGATGCGCCAAGGCGGTTTTGAGCGCCTGTACCTGACGCATTTTGGCGAGATCAGCGCAGTGGATGACCATTTGGATCAGCTGGAGCGCCGGCTGCTGGCCTGGGCCCATTGGATCAAACCCTTTTACGACCGGGGGGAAGATGCCGAGGTGGTAGTTCCGCAATTCCAGGCCTACGTTAAAAACGAACTGGCAACGGCAGGTATTTCCGAGGCAGATATGGTCCGGTATGAATATGCCAATCCTGCCTGGATGAGCGTTGCGGGTTTGATGCGGTACTGGAAGAAGTCGTCCGCAGGAATGGGCTAACGGTGCGAAACCAGCGGAAGCCCCTTTACCCCGGCATTTATCCTGGTGACATGCCACCGGCCCAGGTTAGCCGTGAACAACTGGTCCATGCCCGGACCACCGAATGCGATATTGGTGGGGTTAGACAGGGTGTGCCCGTCCCAGTCGTCGAGCCAAGCACTGACGGCTCCCTCCGGTGTGACGCGGTAAATTTTGTTCGGCGCATAGCAGGTCACGTACAGATTGCCGTTTTCATCAAAAGCCAGTCCGTCCGGCACTGACTCCGGCAAGGTGCAATACAAGCTGCGTTCGCCGGCGCTGCCGTCGGGCAGGATGACCAGGCGTTCCACCCCTGGCAGGAAAGAGCAGGCGACATACAGCTGCGATTCGCCGGGCCCGAGGGCCAGCCCATTGGCAAAATTGAATGGCCCGTGGTGCCAGACCCGACCCTTTCCATCCGCATCGAATTTCAGGATTTTGCCTTTGACCTCCCGCGGTGCGCCGCTTTCGCTGACGTACAAGTTTCCGTCTTTGTCGAAAACCGGGTAGTTGGGAATATTGAACTGGTGGCTGTCGGCGCCGCTTGCAAAAAGGGATAACTCCATGTTTTGCAGGTCCAGTTTCCAGACGCATTTCTTGCCCAGGTCGCATACTGCCAGCCATTCCGCGCCAGGTGAAAAAGCCAGGCCCAGGACGAATCCCTCCGTGCCGGCGACTTGTTCCACCTTGCTGCCGTCGGGGGAAATGCGGTAAATCTGACCGGCTTCACCGCCGGCCCAAACGCTTCCGTCAGGGTGAACCGCAATGCATTCCGGATGGTCAAGGCCCTCTGCGAAAATGCAAGCCTGAGATAAAAGTGGGTGTGTCATGCTCAAGATGATTTATTAGACTTGAGCCTGTCTCAAAAGACTGGGATTGTGTAAAAAGTTGCCGGAGTGCTTTGCCTCACTTTGAAAAGGGCGCGGGGCGCAGCCCCGAGGCTGTCTCAAAAGACCCTTT
>JBEAYO010000464.1:0-3340 GCA_041159285.1 Bacteroidota bacterium
TCACAATGGACCCGATCATAGCAACACTCATCGAACAGGCGCTGGCGAAAGCCGCCCACGGCATCCCCTTCCCGCCCGACAACCCGGATGCCAAGGCCAGACTGCTCAAGTCTGTCGTCGAGCTGGCCTATGCCCTGGACCACGGCGTCCCGGCTATGGAAACCTTCCGAAATGTGATAAAGGGAAAAAGCAGGAACATCGTTGCCCTCGGCCTGCTCAGCGCCTGGGTGCTCGACAAGCCGGCGACAGAGGTAAAAGCTTGTTTCAACGACGCAGAGCGCTTCCGCCAAAAGGCATACGACTACCTCAAGGAGTTCACCCTCCGGGAAGCGGGGCCATCTTCCCGCCTGGCACAGGATGACCCGGCTGGCAACAACCGGAGCCGCACCACCGGCCAGCTCTGGGCCCGCCCTGCCCTGCTGGCCCTCTCCGGCCTGCTGCTCGGCGGCCTCCTCGGCTGGATTTTTTTCAACAAAAACACAAACCCCAACCACTACGAGCGCGTGGTGCTCCTGATGCCGCTCAATTCCGCCCAGTACTACAAGGAAAACCAGTCGCTGGGACTGCTGCGGGTCTTTGAAACCAACAAGGACTGGCATACCTACGCCAACATCGTCCCCCTGGACACGGAAAACAGCCCCGGCATGGCCTGGAACCTCCTAAAGGAGGAAATCGAACTGCGCGGCACCCGGCACTTCATCGCCACGCTCAGCAGCGCCGCCATGGTGCTGGCCGACAGCCTGCGCAACCATCCCGACTACCGGGACATGGGCGTGAAACTCCTGGCCGTGGCCGCCTCCACTTCCGGGTTCCAATGCGAGAAGGACTTCCTTTACCGCTACTACATCCGCAATGACGAACAAATCCCGGCCCTGTACCAGCACTATCGCACCCTGGCGGATACCTCCGCCCAGGCCTACCTCTACTACATCAACGACGCCTCCGGACTGGACACCAAATCGGCCCTGGAACGCCAGTTCGCCGGACAGCCGGGCAAGCTCGTCTCCATCCCCCTGACCCGGACACCCCGCAGCATCGCCTTCGACCCCCGCGGACTGCAGCCGGGAGCCAACATATTCATCTCAGCCCACAGCGGCGAACTGCAGGCTTTCATCGACACGGCCAACCGGCAATGCCGGAACTGCAAGATCTTCGGGACTACCACCCTGGCGGCCGGGAACTACGCCGGCATGGCAGAACTGACTAAAAACAACAGGGTCTTTGTCGCCCGCCCACTCAGCATGAAGCAGGAACCCGGCCAAAACACCATCAGCTTCCTGGTCGGGGAAGGCATCAGCAGCTTCCTCGAAGCCATCCGCCGCACCCGCGAACAGGAAGGCGGTTTCCACCATAACTGGCTCCAACAAACCCTCCGACCCGGAGAGGTGGAGGCAGCACCGGACAGCACTGACCTGAAGGTGCTGGTGTACGTGGACAGTTTGTGAGCCAAACCGGACGGAGGCCCTTTTTTACGGCATACTGCCGGTGCGGGCTGCCTGGTAGTTTAGTTTCCTTGGCTTCCCATCGTACAACACCCACTTAAGCCCTCCCCAGAGGTGATTCAGGAACAGCGGCTCGGAGAAGGACTCGACGGTATGGCCCATGGCGGTGTAGAAGGCCCTGCCGCCGTCGTACTCATGGTACCAGGACATCGGGTGGTTGTCACCCATGTTGCCTTCCCGGTAGGTTTTCTCGTCAATGTTCACCAAAGGCCGGACATCGGGGTTCATTTGCTTGAAATTGTAGAACTCGTCGTTGCGCCGGAAGCGGTCCGGCAGGGAGTCGCAGGCCGGGTGGTTCCTGTTCACCACGTAGTATTCGCCTTGCTGTACGTTGGGGTTGCCGGGGTGGTCCTTGAAATAAGCACCGGCGAGTTTCCCGTACCAGGGCCAGTCGTACTCGGTGTCCGTAGCGGCGTGTATGCCGACGTAGCCGCCGCCGGCCTGTATGAAGCGCTCAAAGCTCTTCTGTTGTTCGGGGTTGAGTACATCACCGGTGGTGTTGAGGAAAACGACGGCGTGGTATTTCTTAAGGTTGTCCTCGTGAAACGCGGCGGCGTTTTCCGTGGTGTCAACCCTGAGATGGTGTTTTTTTCCCAAGGCCAGCATGGCGGTTTTGCCGGCGCCGATGCTTTCGTGCCGGAATCCTGCTGTTTTGGAGAAGACGAGCACCCGAGCGGTTTCGTGCTGGCAGGAGACCAGGAGGACTGCAATGGCCACTGCGAAGGCGATTTTGATGTTGATTTTCATTTTTATAAATATTTAAAAAAACATTTTAACAAATATGCTGCGACATGCCGCCAACCGGCTGTAGTCCTCAGCGCTTCAACCAGCCGCCGGCCTGCAGCCAGCCCCCGAAGGCCTCTATCCACTTGTCGCTCGGCAGTCCCTGCCGGCGCATACCGAAGCCATGCCCCCCCTTATCGTAAACATGCAGTTCCGCCGGCTGCTTCGCTTCATTCCATTGCCGGTAGAGGTCGAGGCACTGCGTTTGAAAACCAAACACATCGTCGCTGGTCACCGCGATGAACAGCGGCATGGGGGCGGTGGGCAGGGCGGCGGTGTTCACGCCTCCCATGTAGGGGTAAATGGGTGCCGCAAAGTCGGGGCGCTCCGCGGCCGAGGTATGCTCGAAGACTGTCGCCGCGGCCACGGTGCCGCCGGCGGAAAATCCCATGATGCCGATGCGGCCGGGGTCAACACCCCATTTGGCCGCGTGCTGCCGGACGTAGGCCATGGCGGCCAGTCCGTCGGCCTTTGCCAGGGCCACGAGCTGTGCCGTGCTTTTATCAGTGGAATCGGGTTTCTCCATCTTCTGCATGAACTCCAGCACGCCGTCTTCCCCGGAAGGCACCAGCCTGTACTTGAGCAGGAAGGCCGTGATGCCCTGCTCCATGCACCATTTGGCAACGTCTATGCCTTCGCTGTTGATGCTCAGGGCATGGAAGCCACCTCCTGGGGCAATGATGAGTCCCACGCCCGTGGCCACCGCCGGGCCGGGGCGGTAAACCGTCAGGGTCGGTGAAGCGACGTTAGTGACGACCTCGGTGTTCCAGATCTGGGATTGGTATTGGCGCTCCGGAGTGTGCCAGCTGATGTCCGCCGGCGTGGGCACAGATGGCAGGGAAATGACTTCCTGGGCCTGTGCCTGTCGGCAGCAGAGGGTGAGGATGAGTATCAGGATGTGTTTATTCATGACGGCAGTTATTTTTTTGGTAAAGATAAAAACTGCGTGGATTGCGCAAGGGCTTTATTTGCGTTCGAAATAATGGTTATATTGTGCCGGTGCTGTAACAATCCTGAAAGGAGGTTGTGTCAAAAGACCCGGCAAACCATTCCAC
>JBEAYO010000465.1:0-3334 GCA_041159285.1 Bacteroidota bacterium
ATTTTAGTCGCGCGGGGAGAAGCCCCGCGCGACTATTACGGGAAGTGGCCTCGCCAATGGGACTTTTGAGACAGCCTCTGACCTAAAATGCCCCTTTAGCCGCGTTATCGCGGCTGAAGGGGCATTTTTGGGCGCGCGGGGCGGAGCTCCGCATGCCTTTTACGAGATGGCGCTTCGCCGAAGGGTCTTTTTTAGACAACCTCGACCGCACCTTCCGGCAGGCAAGCGGTGCTGGTGGCTCAGCGAAGCCGAAGCCATTGCCAAAACATGGCGCTGCTTTTACGAGCTTATTTGGAGGACTTGATGCCGCAGCCCACTGCCTTTGTGAAGCTGGGATCCGGTTCTTTGCCAGCTGTAATGGCAGCAATGGCATCCTCAACGTAGCGCTTTTTAACAGCCTCCGCTTCCTGGGGATTGTCGTCGATGGCCCCAATGTAGCGCACCTTGCGGTTGCCGTCCAGCAAGAAAATGGTCGGGGTGCGGGTAGCACCGTAGGCGGGATATACCTTCTGGCCGTCGTCATACAAATAGACAAAGGGAAAACCCTTCTCGCGGGACCTGATCTTCATTTCCTCCATGCTGTCGCCGGGCTTCAGCTTGGCATCGTTCGGCTGTATGGCAACGACAGGCCAGCCCTGGAGAGCATACTTGTTGTGCAGTTCAATCAGCCTGTCCTCGTACATCACGGCATAGGGACAGGTGTTGCAGGTGAAGACGATGATGTAGCCCTTTACCTTGGCACCTTTGTCCTGCTTCATGCCCTCCAGCGAGATCATCCTCCCGTCGAGGTTGCGCAGCAGGAAATCGGGTGCTGTGTCGCCTACCTTGAGGCCAGACTCTGGATTTTCAACGAGCGAGCTGTCAGCCGGCATGAATGCATAGGCTGCGGCTATTAGCGGCAAAAGCAAAAGACCAAACAGTTTTTTCATGATCAGTTAGTTTTTATTAGTTGATATTGCGTGACGGAGTCATCTTCGGCAAGATGTTCCGCGCATCGCTAAAGGGACGTACAAAAATAATCCGCTTGTCATTACTTCAGCAAATCTTAAAAACAATTGCCTCGTGCTATTGTTCGGCACGCCCCCCTTGCCCCTAAATTTATCCCTTTGCCGCTGCAGAAAATCCCCACTTTCCAAAACTCATCGTATTTTGGCACCGCAAGCAAAGAACGACAACACATGCCAATACTGCTGCAATCCTACAAGGCGCAAACCGTCATACTGCTGTTCATCTGGCTGGTCAGCATGTTGCTTTCCGCCGAGTTCGTGCTCTCCGTCGCCATGATTGCCCTGGTGCTGCTGTCGCTCTTTGAATTGAAGATAGACGGCCCACAGGTCCGCCTGCTGCCGCGCAGCAACCTGCAGGACAATCTGCGCCGCTTTTTTTCCTACAAGGCCTGGCCCGCCGTCGCCATCCCCTTCCTGCTGGTGCTGGCCTCCGCCCTGTGGTCGGAAGACGGCACTTACACCCTGCAGCGGTTGCGCATCAAACTTCCCTTCCTGGTATTGCCCTTTGCCTTTGCTTCCATGCCCGCCCTGGGAAGGCGCGAGCTGCTGACCATATTTTACTTCCTGCTGGTGCTGATGTCGGCCATCAGTCTTTACGTGCTGGTGGACTTCCTCATGCACTACGATGCAGTGATGGCAAGCCTTGGCAAAGGCGGACACCTGCCCACCCCCTCCAACCACATCAGGTTCAGCATCACCCTGGCCCTGGCCATCCTGGCAGGAGGGCTCTTGTGGCAGGAGCACTTTTATTTCATAAAACCTCAGGAACGCTGGCTTACCGGCGGACTGACCCTCTTCCTGTTCCTATTCATCCATTTGCTGTCGGTCCGGAGTGGCATCGTTTCCCTTTACCTGGCATTGCTGGTGCTGGGACTGCATCAGGTTTTTTTTAAAAAAAGAATCCGACTAGGCCTGGCCATGGCAGCACTGGTGCTTGTGCTGCCACTTGCAGCCTACCAAACCCTGCCGAGTTTCAGACTGAAGGTGGACTACGCCCGATGGGACTACCTGCAATTCGCCCAGGGAAAAGGCGCCGGTTACCCGGACTCAGAGCGCATCACCTCCATGCTGACGGGACTGGAAATCGGGCAATCCAGTCCTTGGTTTGGCATTGGAGCCGGAGATTTGCGCAGCGAGGTAAAAAAAAGGTATGAAACGCAATACGCCGGGCAGTATGAATTCAAGATGCCGCATAACCAGTTCATCACGATTTTTGCCGGCACCGGCCTGATTGGATTGCTCCTGTTCCTGTTTGGCTTTTTCTTTCCCCTTTTTTACCGGAATAATATCAGAAACCCACTCTTCCTGGCATTTCACGCGATTTTCTTCATGTCATTCTTTGTTGAAAATACCATAGAGAACAACTTCGGCGTGTCGCTTTATCTTTTCTTCTTGCTCGCCGGGCTCAATCACCTCTCGACTGAGCCTTCCGGCGCCAGCTGATGTATCCCGATACGCTGATTCCCGTGTAGATGAGCATGACGAGCGCTACCAGCAGGGCATCCCTGGATAAAAATAAAAAAACTGCGGCTGCGTCCAGCACTATCCAGTAGAGCCAGCATTCCAGCACCTTTCTTATGGTCAGTACAGTGGCGAAGATGGAAAAGGCGGTGATGAAAGAATCGGCGTACGGCAGTGCCGTCGGGGTAAAGTGTTTGAATCCATAGCCGAGCAGCAGGCCCAGCAGCCCTCCCGCGATGAGGATCGGAAGGTGTTGTTTCATCAGCCAGGATTGAATCTGGCTGTGATTTTCCGCTCCTTGCCGCTCTCCGCCGGTCCAGGCGTAGATACCCCAAAAGCCCATGCCGGCGTAGAAAAGCTGCAGCACGCCGTCGGCCCAAAGGTTGTACCTGAAAAAATCAGCGTAAGCCCACAGCAGGGAACTCAGAATGCCCCAGGGCCAGCACCACTTGTTTTCCCTCGCTGCCAGCACGACGTAAAGGATGGCGGTCAGCGTGATGGACCAGTCCAGCGGGGTTTGCTGCCGGAGTTGCTCAAATAGCGAGGATAGTATTGATGTGGGCTCCAATGGGCAAAGTACTTGAAATGCGGCATGACTTGAGGCTGACTCAAAAGACCCGGCAATACATCCCGCGGGTGCTGCCTGGCTCCCGGTAAGGGCGCGCGGCGGGCCAGAGGCCTGGCGCGCCTAAAACGAGAGGCACCTCGCCAGGATCCTTTTGAAGCCTGTTTCGCCGATGCTGTTGGCTCCCGGCAAGGGCGTACGGCGGGCCAGAGGCCCAACGTACGCCCTGAAATCCCAACCCCCGCCGCGGGGGGGGGGGGGGGGGCGCCCGCGGGGGGGGGGGTGGTTTTTTTTTGTGGGG